>CANQRD010000075.1 GCA_947626185.1 uncultured Flavobacterium sp. | reverse complement strand
TTGTCAACAGGAGTATATCTATTAAAGATAAAAGGAGCAGGTTTTGAAAAAACAGAACGCATTGTAAAAAAGTAAATTAAAATACCAAATAATTCATTTAATCACAATATTATATTAAGTTTAGTTTTAATATATTATTGTGATTTTTTTATAAATGAGTTTTATGATAAAAAAAATGTTTAATGAAAAAAAGAAGTTTATAATAATCCTCTTCTTTATTTTTTTTCTTCTTCTTTATTTTTTTTATGTCCAATATCAAAGTGTTAAAAAAAATAAAATAAAAAATTATGATTTTGATATGGTTATCAAACTAGATTCCATGTTTGAAATTCAATCAGATGAAATAACAAAATATATTGATAGTTTATTATTTGAAAAATATAATAGAAATAATAATGAAGATTTAGCCTATCTATATTCTTATAAAATAAAAAATTTACTGATTAGTAATAATTTGGATAGTATTCCTTTTTTTATAGACAAGGCAGCGACTTATTCTAATGAATATATAAATGAGGATTTAAAAACCAAATTAAATATTAATTTAAGTAAATATTACTTTATTGTTAATGATTATCCATCAAGCTTAAAATATTCATTAAAAGCATTGTCAAAGGTTGAGAAGTTAATGGAAAAAATGGAGTTATTTAATATAATAGCAACGATCTATTTTGAGTTAAATGATTTAGATATATCTCTTGAATATTTTAAAAAATCTTATATAATAGCTGATAAAATTGGAGATAATAAACGTTTAGCTATTTCAAATGGAAATATGGGGGCGATTTATCTATTAAATTCAGAATATGAAAAAGCAAATGATTTATTAGAACAATCCAATAAATATTTTGAAATACAAAAAGACACAATCAATATTATAAAGATTTATACAACAAGAAGTAAGCTAGCTTTAAAGGAGGGAAATCTTGATAAAGCTAAATTTTTTCTTGAAAAAGCCAGAAATCTATCAATAGTATTAAATAATGAACTTTTAAATTCTTTAGTTAATCAACATTATGGTAACTATTATTTGGAAATGAATGACTTAGTTAACGCAGAAAGAATGTTTAAAGAAGCTTATACATTATCTAAAAAAGACAATATTTTAAGAAGTCAATTGAATGCATTAAGTGGATTGAGAGATGTAAAATTATTATTATCAGATTATAAAAATAGTGCTGAAGTACAGAATTTATACTATCAATTAAAGGATAGTATTTATGGGGCTTCTATAAGACATAAAATAGATGAGGTAGTTTGGTTAGCTAAATTAGAAGAGAAACATGATGAAAATAAATTATTGCATAGCAAATTTGAATTGGAAAAACAAAAAAAGAGAATACTTATTACTTTATATTCTACAATAGTAATTACAATATTAATTTTTGTTTGGTTTTTGTATTCTAATAATAAAAAAAATTTAAAAATCTCTAAACTATTAAATAATCAGCTTCAAAGTAAAGTGATTTTAGAAAAAAAAATGAAAGAAAAACAAGAAGATTTACATAGACAAGAAATTGAGAAGAAAAATCAAGAATTAATAGCATTGAATTTAATGATTTTATCCAAAAATAAAATCTTTAATGAAATAGAAGACATTGTAGAAACAAGTAATGAAGATAAAATTATATCAGAACTTCGAAAAAAAGTTAGATTGAATAAAATTCAAGAAAAAGACTGGATTAAGTTTAAAGAAATATTTGAAAAGATGCATCCTAGCTTTTATTTAAATATAGAGAAAAATTATCCACAGCTTTCTAAAACAGAAGTTAGAATATGTAGCTATATTAAAATTGATTTACCAAAATCAGAAATTTGTACTATAATGAATATAAATCATAATAGTTTAATAACATCTCGTTATAGAATAAGAAAAAAATTAAATTTAAAATCAAATGATGATTTGGATGAAATTATAAAAAGTTGGTAACTGTTTGATTTTTATTTAAATATGTTTTTTCTGTCTATTGTTTGTCTATTGTTAATTTTTGTGAATTAACTTAAAATAATGTTACTTTGGTCAAAGTTTTTTTAAGTTTAAAAAAGCTTAATTATGATTGACAAGATAAACCAAATAAACAATAATAAAATGAAATTTAGTTTACGACTCATGCTAGGCGTTATTGTATTATGTTTCGGAGCTTGGCTCTATGCAAATAATGCAATTGAAAAAGCCTATAATCTCATCCTTGAAAAAATTGATTCAGTACCCTTTTCAACTACCTCTTCAAGTGGAGGGTTAGATTCAATATATCTAACAAATAGTATTTTTAATGATGATTTCGAAACAGTTAAAAATTGGACTTATCTTAATTCAGATGTTAATAAATGGTATATTGGTTCTGCCGTCAATAATGGTGGAGTAAACTCATTATATATATCTGATGATAATGGTGTTTCTAATAACTATAGTGCATCAATAAATAATGAAGATGTAAGTTTAGTGATAAGTCCTTCATTTGATATTCCTGTAGGTGCAAAGGATTATATTGTAAGTTTTGATTATCGATCTAATGGGGAAAGTGGTTTTGCAAGTGCAACGGACGCTTTAAGTGTTTGGTTGATTCCAGAATCTTTTTCGCCACCAGTAAATTTAAGAATTAATAATACTTCAGGTGGATTACTTGTAAAGGAAGGTTTATTAAATCAAAAGTTCTTCAAAAAAGAGAATGCAAAAGTTGACTTAAGTCAGTTTGCAGGAAAAAAAGATGAAAATAGTTTTTCAATGGCATAGCAATATGTGGACATTTAATCAAACGCCTGCAGCTATTGATAACGTAAATATATTCAAGTATACTTGTAATGAACCATCTGGGCTAGCAGTTTCTAATATTCAATTAGATGAGGCTAGTGTTACATGGAACACTCCTAGTTCTTCTAATAATTTTGAACTTTTCTTAGGTCTCGATACTAACTATCCATTAGGTCAAACTGGAGTTGTCTCAATAAACGGTGCAAATAATCATACTTTTTTGAATTTGCTTCCAAGTACATATTATTATGTATGGTATAGAACAGTTTGTTCTAGTACAGATAAGAGTTATTGGGTAGGTCCAGTAAAGTTTATGACAAAATGTGGAGTTTTACCTACTCCATTCTATGAAACTTTCGATACTACTTCTTTAAGTTTTGAGTGTTGGGAATTTTTAAATACCTTGCCGCAAAATACAAATGTTGTAGAGCTTTCTACTAATTATAAGATGGACGGAGATCGTGGATTGCATTATAGGAGTTTTGCATCAGGAGAGCAGCATGATTTATATTTAATTACGCCAAAATTTAATTTGAATGGTGGCATCTATAAACTTACTTATTATTATAAGACATCACCATCAGGTAATAATGAATTTGAAGTAGTTTTAGCCAAAAATGATAAAAAACCTAGTGATTTTACAAATGTTTTATTGCCAAAAAAGATATATCAAGCAAGCAATTATGTAAAAGAAACTGTTTTTTTTAAGGATATTACGGGTGAGGCTTATTTAGCATGGCATATTAATACTGTTGGTAGCGCAACATTTTCATTAGAAAATGTAAGACTAGAGAGCGTAGTGTGTACTGAACCGCTAAATTTAGAGATAACTTCATTTAATACAAATACAGCTAGTTTTAAATGGAACGATGCTATCGCTTCTGAATGGGAATATGCTATTGTACCTGCAACATCCGGTCAGCCAACAATTCCAGGAATAAGTGTTAATCAAACAAATGCAATAGCAACGTTGGATGTATTTGGTCAAAACTTAACTGCTGATACAGATTATGATTTTTATGTAAGATCAAAATGTACGGATGGAAGTTGGGGTCCTTGGTCTGGACCATTAAAATTTCAAACAGCTTGTGATCCATTTTCCATACCATATAAAGAAGGATTTGATACTCAGGAAAATAATTTAGGATGTTGGACTATCTTAGATTCAAACAAAGATGCGTCTGGTAATTCTGGTAAGTGGAGTCAATCTCAATGGACAGTTCACGAGGGTGATAGATGTATGTTTTTTTCAGCATATTCACCGTCAAATGACGATTGGTTAGTATCACCTGGGCTTAACATGAATGGTGGATTATATGCTGTTACTTTTTACTACCAGCTTAGCCAAAACTCGACTGCTAATGTCGAAGTAAAACTATCAACAACAGGAATATCACCAGCTGCTTTTACACAAACTATTGGTACTACTTTACCTTATAAAGGTGCTGTATATACCAAAAAAGTAGTTTATGTGGAAGGAGTAGTAGGTGTTGCAAATATTGGTTTTCATGTGACAGGAAAAGGTGGTTCGATTCAGATTGATACATTTAGTGTTGAACAAGTTACTTGTAGAAGTGTTGAAGACATAGAAGCTACTAAAATTGGAACAACAACGGTTGATATTAAGTGGAAAGATGATACAAATAATCGTTGGGAATATTACGTTATGGTTGATGATGGGGCTAATTCAACACCTTCAGTTGCTGGGTCTTTATCAACAACAAATAACGCTAGTTTAACGAGGGTAAACGGAACAAACGCTTTGTTGCAACCCAACTCAGAATATAAAGTTTTTGTAAGATCGAATTGCGGAACAGGAAAATATAGTGAATGGATAGGACCTTTAAAGTTTAGAACAGCATGTGAAATTATGCCAATTCCATATCAGGAAGGGTTTAACACAAATTCAGTTACACAGTACTGTTGGAAAATTCTTGATGGTAATAATGATAAGCCTTGGTATGGCGGATTTGGCGAGTGGTTTACTACTGATGCTCATGCTTATGAAGGTGATAAGGCAATGTATTTTACCAATATGGATTCAACAAATGATGATTGGTTAATGTCTCCTACATTTAAGTTTGATAAAACCAAAATGTATCGTATAACTTATATGTATCGTACAGAACCTGGAGTTAAGGCAGAGTTTGAATTTAGAATGTCGAATTCAGGTAGAGAAAAAGCGGATTATAAAAAGATATTATTAGCAAATAATGTGTATGATAATGTTCCTTGGAAAAAACATAAGTTTATTCTTTCTAATATAGATGATGAAGTAAGCTTTGCTTTCTACGTTTCTGATTTTAAAAATTGGGGGTCTCGTGTTTATATTGACAATTTTAGAATTGAAGAAATTACTAATTGCGCGGAACCTTTAACACAAGGAGCTAAAAATATTACAGGAACATCTGCGGATATTTTCTGGGATAATGATTTTGGAAATACCGATTGGGAGTATTTTGTTCGCAAAAAAGCATTCTTAGTTGCTCCTCCATTGGGTAGTGGAACAACTACAAAAACCAACACGGTTAATGTAACAAAAGACAATTTTGGCGATAATTTAGTTGGAAATACATGGTATGAGTTCTATGTTCGATCACTTTGTACTGATGGTTCTAAAACTGAATGGACTGGACCGTTTTATTTTAGAACGGACTGTACTTATTTTACTTTGCCTTATTGGGAAGGATTTAATGGAGATGATAATTCGCTTCGTTGTTGGACAATGACAACTGGTGATGGTAAAGCTAGTTTGTGGAAACAAAGAACAACTAACTTGTTTGAAGGTTCTCATTCTATGAATTATACACAAACAACAGTTGATGTGTCTAATGATTGGTTTATTTCACCTTTATTTAAAAATTTAGACCCAACAAAAACGTATCGTGTAAAATTTAATTACAAAGGAACAGGTACAGGTAATAACGAAATGACAATTTTAGCATCCAATAAAGGAACAGCTTTTGCAGATTTTACTACAGTTATCGCCCCTAAGACGAGTTATACAACATCGGTGTTTAAAGATGCAATTTATTATTTCACAGGTATTTCTGGAGATATGCATCTAGCGTTTAATGTTGTTGGTGATGGAGCTAAAAATATAACAATAGATAATTTATTTATTGATGAAGTAGTTACTTGTGGCCAGCCATTACATCTTGGGGTTAAAAATATTCAGCCAACTAGTGTAGATTTATTTTGGCAGGATGCCTTTAATGCAACCGAATGGGAATATTATATCCAAGAAACTAAACAAATTCCACCAACATCAAATGATGTAGGAGTTTCAACTTTATCTAAAGATTTTACTGCAACAAAAGATATTAATGGAAATAATTTAAAACAAAATACAGACTATGTTTATTATGTCCGCACTGTTTGTGGAAATGATAAATTTAGTGATTGGAGTGGGCCAATTTCATTTACAACTGCTTGTGGTATTTATACTGTTCCATTTGTTGAAGGATTTAACACTAATACAAAAGGATTGCGTTGTTGGACAATTGTAAACGGACCAAATGCTACAGGTACAACTAGATGGACTCCTAATTCACTATGGGCTAAGGAAGGAGATCAATTAATTCAGTATTCACAAACTGGTGCAAATACTCAAGCTGATGCTTATTTAATTTCACCAACAATTCAATTTAATGCAGGAACAAATTATGTTTTAAAGTATTATTACAAAACGAATTTAGTTAATGTAAATGAATTTGAAGTTTTATTGTCTCAGAACGGTATAGGTTTAACCAACTTTACAACAACATTACTTAGTAAAAAGGCTTATACAAATGATAATTATGTACAAGAAACTATATTTATATCAGGTATATCAGGCAATGTAAATATAGCATGGCACGCATTAGCTAAAGGAGCAATGACATTAGATATTGATTATGTGATAATTGAAAAAGCTGGATCATGTCCTGAGCCAACTAATGTGCAAGTTACAGATTACACAGCAAATACAATTGATGTTGAGTGGACACAAGCGGGAGGAATTACTCAATGGGAAGTTTTTGTTGTGGAGTATGGTATGCCAATTCCAGCTGGAGCAACAGGAGTAATTGTTACAGGTACTCCACAATATACTGCAACAGGATTAACAAGTGGAAAGGCTTATCATGTATATGTACGTGCTAAGTGTACAGGTGCTGGTGAGATGAGTAATTGGTCAACTCCAGCAGATGGATCTACAGAAGTTTCAGTTAATGGAGACTGTACTGGTGCTATACAAATACCAGTAAATACAGGAAGTAGTTGTATTCAAAAAATAGGTGTATCTACATCTAAGGCACCAGAGGCTGCTAATAGTTCAAAGCCTGGATGTATGAGTTATTTGCATACAAATGAAATGTGGTTTGAATTTACAGCTTTATCTTCTACACATTTGATTGCATTTGACAATGTTATAAATGTAGATAAGTTAGAAACACCAGCTATTGCATTTGCGGTTTATTCTGGTTCGTGTACAAATATGCAATTGGTAGAGTGCTTTGATTTTGAGAGTAGTTATGGTGGACCATTAAAAGACGATAGGGCTTCTACTGTTAGTGGATTAACTCCTGGTAATAAATATTATTTAAGGGTAATGTTGGAAGAAGGTAATTATCTACTCAATATCTGTATTACTACAAGTGAATATAATTATGTATCAGTTAGTAAAAATGGTGGTTTATATACCACTGATGAATTAGTAAAAGAAGTCTTAATTCAATCGGATTGTGATTTAGTTAGCAATGTTATTTATAAATCAGGACCTAATTTAGGAGGTAATTCTCTAGGGTATTTTAATAAAAATGGATCAACTTTTCCATTTGAAGAAGGGATCGTTTTAGCAACCCATGATATTGCTAATACACCTGGTCCTTATTATGATCATGGAGATGCTGGAGGATGGACAGGGGTTAGAGGTATGATTCCGCCATGGGAAGGCGATGAAGATTTAAATGCTGTAATTGAAAGCGCTGGAGGAAGTGCTTATGGAGGTACAAAATCAGTTTCGACATTAGAATTTGATTTTATTCCAATTACAAATACAGTTAAGTTTGAATATTTAATGGCATCAATGAGTTATTTGCATAATTGTACTGTAGTATGTTGGGGTGCGGGAGCTTTATTCACAGCATGGTTGACGGAATTAGAAACAGGGCAGGGGCAAAATTTAGCATTAGTTCCGGGTACAAATGAACCCATTACCCTTTCTACTGTTCGTGATACTCAAAAATCTGGGGCAATGTGCGAAAGTGTTCATCCTGAGTTTTTTGGTCAATATTATGGGAATGGTCAAGACGATCCTTTATTAGCTCCTGTTAATTATGTAGGACTTACTAAGCCTATGAGTTCTGAAGCAGTACAGGTAAAGCCAGG
The DNA here is from genome assembly GCA_947626185.1 of uncultured Flavobacterium sp. Lineage (GTDB taxonomy): Bacteria > Bacteroidota > Bacteroidia > Flavobacteriales > Flavobacteriaceae > Flavobacterium. The sequence goes on along the minus strand of CANQRD010000075.1, from coordinate 1,497 downwards.
TGTTAAATACAGAATTAAATTAGCTATGGCTGATTTTTGTAATACAAATCACGTTTCTGCTGTTTTTTTTAATGCAAAAAGTTTTGATTTAGGTGCACTAGATTTAGGACCAGATTTAACAATAGAAGCTAATACAGCAATTTGTGATTCTGAGTCTAAGATAATTAAAACTGATTTACCAACCGAAAATGTTCAGATATCTTGGTTTAGGGATGAATTATTAATTCCTGGTGAACAATCACCAAACTTAGAAGTAAGAGAAGGAGGAAATTACAAAGTTGTAGCAAAATATACCTCTATTGATTGTGAGGTTGTTGGAGAAGTTTTGGTAGAAATGTTTGTTCCTTTAAAGGAAATTATTAAACCTTCAAATCCGATCAACTATTGTCGATTTAATTTAAATAAAACTCAAGTTGATTTAACTATAGCAGAGCTTTCGATGTTTGTTGGGTTGGATAGAACTAATTATAATGTTGTTTATTACAATACATATGAAGATGCGGTGGGAGCAAAAAATGCAATTGTTAATAGTAGTACTCATGAGATTGAATCTAGTGCTGATAAACAAACACGTTACATTTTTGTTCAAGATATTGTTACGGGATGTTCTGATATTTTTACAGTTGATTTATTCTCTGAAGAAGGAGAAAAACCTAATAAGCCACATGATGTAAAAGTTTGTGGACTATATGAATTACCTGTATTAGCTGATGATTTGAGCTATTATAGTGGTTCTGGTGCAACAGGAAAGAAATATTTATCCAAAGAACAAATTACTGTACCTGGAACGCATACTATGTATGTTTTAAAGGATAATGGAAATGGTTGTTATGAAGAAACTTCATTTACTATCTCTATAACAGAAGAGGTTATTGCTGACGTATTAGAAGATAAATCATATGATTGTGAAGTTCATGTTTTAGAGGATTTAAATGAAGGTAATAAATACTTTACTGAACCTGGAGGAAATGGAATTCGATTGTTACCAGGACAATTAATTTTAGATAATCAAACTATTTATATTTATAAAGAGAGTGAAGATAGATTATGTTATGATGAAAGTAGTTTCACTATAACTTATGAAGATTGTCCTATTCCAAAAGGAATTTCACCTAACGGAGATGGGTATAATGATACATTTGATTTATCTAGTAATGGAGTTTCAAGTATTAAGATTTATAATAGATTAGGTTCTTTAGTGTATGAGTATGAAGGCATATATACAGATCAGTGGTATGGTAAAGATAAAAATAACAAACAATTACCTTCAGGTACCTATTATTATGTACTGGTTACAAGAAGTGGATTAAAAACAGGTTGGGTTCAAGTAAATTATTAACGTTTACTTTTTAAAAATAAGGATGAATATGAGGAAATAGAATAGATGTTAAAGTGATTTAGTTCAAAAAGAGAGCTCTTTAGCTCTCTTTTTTGTGTTTATCTAATTTATCTAAAAAACATTTCCCATGTTAATCACTACTATTTTAGTTAGTTAGC
>CANQRD010000074.1 GCA_947626185.1 uncultured Flavobacterium sp. | reverse complement strand
CTCAGCTGGCTAGAGCAGCTGATTTGTAATCAGCAGGTCGTGGGTTCGAGTCCCTCCACTGGCTCTAATTTTTTAAATGAGTAGTAAACTTTTTTGTGATAATAATGCCGGTGTAGCTCAGTTGGCTAGAGCAGCTGATTTGTAATCAGCAGGTCGTGGGTTCGAGTCCCTCCATCGGCTCAAAAGTCTCCTAAATTAGGAGACTTTCTTTTTTTTATAGTATTTTCTTTTTACTAATGAATATAGGGTTGTACTATTTTTATTTATAAAAAGAAATATTTATAAAAAAAGAAAAACTATTATCTTGATAATAGTTTTTCTTTTTTGAGTAATTGTATACTAAGCTTGTTTTTTTACATATTTGGTAAGAATAACAATCATTTGACCGTCAACTTTACCTTCAATATATTCAATATTATTAGGATCTAAACGAATATTTCTAACTGCGGTTCCTATTTTAGCGTTTAATGAAGAACCTTTTACATCGAGATCTTTAATTAAAGTTACTGTATCTCCAGCTGCTAATATATTTCCATTACTATCTTTATGTAATGCTACTGATCCGTCACCAGTATGATCGCCGGTTGCTTTAGCAAACTCTAGTAATTCATCATCTAAATACATCATTTCCAGATTTTCTGCTGCCCAACTTTCTTGTCTAAAACGATTAAGCATACGCCAAGCTACAACTTGTATTGCAGGAACTTCGCTCCACATTGCGGTGGTTAAGCATTGCCAATGGTTAGCATCTAGTTCTTCTTTCTTTTCAATTTGCGCTAAACATGTATTGCAAATATAAATTTCTTTATCTGTATCATTAGCCGCTGCGGGTGGAACTTCATAGATAGTTAACGCTCCAGTTGATTCGCATAATTCACATTGATTATTGCTTCTTTCTTTTAATTCCGCTTCAGATTTCATTTCTTAAAATATTATTTTGTTCTACAATAAAACTACCTGAAAAAAAGCTGTACAATTAATCAATCATCATACTAATAATTGATGTTTTTTTTGAATATTAATCGTACTTATGATAGTTATTGTTGCAAATTACGAAAAAAAACCAATATTTTTTATTGTTTTTTTAAAAGTAGGCTTTTAAGAGATTTTTTCGGAATATTTAGAGAATTAAATTTATCTATTGATCTCTTTTTTATACTATTTGATGGTTTTTAAAACTAGATAAATTTTATTTGAAAAACACAATCAATCTTTTAAAAAGAGCTATTCTTGTGCTAACAGAATAGTATATTTGTAGACATAAAATTAAATGAGTAGCTGGTATTTTTACAAATAAATATAAAATGCTTTATATTTAAACTTAAAATATTCATCTAAATTAATGTAGTCTTTAATTCTTACTAAATGCAGCAATTTGTAACTCCAGACAATGAACAAGAAAGATTAGATCGATTAAGGTATTATGACCTAATGAATCTTGGTAAACTTTCCGATTTAGATGTTTACGCAGAGGCAGCAAGTCTTATAACTGAATGTCCTGCAACACTTATTGCTATAATGGAATACGATACACAAAATATTCAAAGTTGTGTAGGGTTAGAAATTGCTACTGTTCCTAGAGAAAGTACTATTTGTCAGTATACTATTATTAATAACGATGTTTTAGTTATTGAAGACACTTTACTAGATGAAAGATCATCATCTAATGAAATGATGAAAGCTGCAAATGTTCGTTTTTATATTGGTGTTCCTTTAATTGATGAGAAAGGAATAATACTAGGGACAATTTGCTGTATAGATTTTGAACCAAGAATAATTGATAGCAAACAAGTAGAATTACTTAGAAGTCTTGCCAAGGCAATTTCCAAAACTTTGGTAAATAAACGAAGAAATTTACAAGCAGAATACTTTTCAGAAACATTTAATGTAACCAATAACATACTGTGTGTTTTAAAAACAGATTTACAATTTAAAGATGTCAATCCGACGTTTGAAAGTACTTTTAATTTAGATAAAAACACAATTATCGGCACCTCTTTTTTGGACTTTTTTAATGAAAATTATAAGGATTTAAAAAGAATTTTAACTCAGTTAAAAACACATCAAAACGAAGTGTCTTTTACTACAATTACTTCCCAATCTAATGAAGAAAATATTTTAATAGAATGGTATTTTAAGTCAAATAGTAGTAATACAGAAATTTTTTGTTTCGGAAGAAACATTACTAGGGAAAAGGAAACTCAAAGAAAATTTGAAAACTCCGAACGACGCTTAAAAAACTTTTTTGAAAACTCTATTGGATTAATGTGTATCCATGATATGGAGGGAAATATTATTGATGTAAATGATCAGGTAAATGAAGCTTTAGGCTATGAGGAAGGTGAGTTGTCTAACACCAATCTTCTTCAACATATTCCACAACAATATTCGTTGTTATTAGATCAATATATAAGTCGAATATTAAAAGAAAAAAAAGATTCGGGAATGATGATTTTTCGTTCAAAAACAGGAGAAGATGTTTTTTGGATGTATAATAATATTATTGAATTTGATGAAGATAATCAACCTTACGTTGTTTGTACAGCTACTAATATAACTGATAGAATTCTTTTAGAGAAAGATCTAGTTAATATTAAAAAAATGTTGGAGCAAACTAATGAAGTTGCTCAAGTAGGTGGATGGGAAATTGATTTAACAAGCAATAGATTAATTTGCTCAGATTCAACTAAACGTTTACATGGAGTTAATAAAAACTATGAACCAACCTTAGAAGAAGTATTTAGTTATTTTACAGAAAAAAGCCGAAAAAAACTGATTAAACTATACGAAAAGTCCATAAAAACAGGAATGCCTTTTGATGATGAGTTTAAAATTAAAATAAAACAAAACGAAAAAATTTGGGTAAGAATAAAAGGCGTACCAGAATATAAAGATGATGTATGTAAAAGAGTATTTGGTATTGTACAAAATATTGATGAAAGAAGAAGAGTTTATCTTGAATTAAAAAATAAAGAATTAATGCTTCGTTCTTTTGTAAATAATATCCCTGCGGCTATTGCCATGTTAGATAATAATTTAAATTATACTTACGCAAGTAAACGTTGGTTAGCAGAAATTAATAAAGTTGAAGGAGATGTAATTGGACAAAATTTATATGCTGTAAATAAAAATGTTACTGAAGAAAGAAAACGAGTATATGCCAATGCATTAGAGGGAATAGCATACAAAAATGAAAATCAATTATTTTGTATTGATGGTAAGAATTATCAAAATTATAATTGGGAGGTTATCCCTTGGCATACATCGAATAATTCAGTTGGAGGAGTAATTGTATTTATTCAAAATATTACTAATTCAGTAAAGATTAATGAAGAATTAAAAGAAGCAAAAAAACTTGCGGAAATAGCCAATAAAGCAAAATCAGAGTTTTTAGCTAACATGAGTCATGAAATTAGAACTCCATTAAATGGTGTAATTGGATTTTCGGATTTATTGCTAAAAACACCATTGAATGAAACGCAAGTTCAGTACTTAAATTATATTAATGAATCGGGGAGTAGTTTATTAAATATTATTAATGATATTCTTGATTTTTCTAAAATTGAATCAGGAAAATTAGAACTTTTTTTAGTTAAATATAATATTTATGATATTGCTAATCAGGTGATTAATGTTGTTTTGTATCAGGCTCAAACTAAGGATATTGAATTACTTTTGAATATTGAACAAGGATTGCCAAAAACCGTACTAATTGACGAATCTAGAATAAAACAAGTGTTGATTAACCTTTTAGGAAATGCTGTGAAATTTACAGAGTTGGGCGAAATTGAATTAAAAATTCAGAAGGTAAAATCAGACGATAAAAATATTACACTTCGCTTTTCTGTAAGAGATACTGGAATTGGAATTCCGTTGGAAAAACAAATTCGAATATTTGATGCTTTTACCCAGGAAGACAGTTCTGTTAGTAAAAAATATGGAGGTACAGGTTTAGGACTAACTATTTCTAATCAAATACTTAAATACATGGGTAGTAAATTGTCGTTAACTAGTACTATCAATGTAGGATCAGAATTTTATTTTGATCTTGAATTACCTTATGAATATAATGATGTAGAAGAAGATACTATTGATTTAAACAGGGTGTTAATTGTAGATGATAATGCAAATAATCGATTGATTCTTCAACAAATGCTAGCCTATAAAAATATCAAAACCGAAATGGCAGCTAATGGATTAGAGGCAATCCAACTTTTGATGAATGGTGAAAAGTTTGACATGATTTTAATGGATTATCATATGCCTATTTTGTCAGGTTTGGAAACTATTGAAAAAATAAAACAGTTATATATTAATCAGCAAGAATTTATACCATTAATTGTTTTACATACATCGTCAGAAGAATCAGAAGTTTTATCTTCTTTCACTCAAGATGAAAAATCATTTTGTTTATTAAAGCCAATTAAATCAAATGATTTATATAATACACTAAAAAGAGCTACTAAATATACCCAACAAGAAATAGCAAAAATAGCGGATAAGGCTAAAGTTAATGAAATGATATTTAATCAGCCAATTACTATTTTATTAGCCGATGATAATCCTGTAAATATGGCTTTAAATCAGAAGATGATGAACATTTTGACACCGAATGCTCAACTTGTTGAAGTAGTCAATGGATTAGAAGCTTTGGAGCGATGTGAGGAGCAAATATTCGATCTTATTTTGATGGATGTACAAATGCCAATTATGGATGGGATTGAAGCTACCAAACGTATTCGATTGCTAGATGATTATCAAAACATACCTATTATTGGAGTAACTGCGGGTAATATTGCAGGAGAAAAAGAAAAATGTTTAGCGGCCAGAATGTCAGATTTTTTAGCAAAACCCATTCGTCAGAAAGACTTGTTTACAATTGTTGCAAAACATATTAAACAAGAGCCTTTAGATATAGTGTACGAACCTAACTTAATGGACTATGTAAATATAGATATGTTGCAAGAACAAATAGGTGAAGACGAAAGCTTTAAATCATTTTTCTTAAATTTAGTAGTGCAAGAACTTACCCTTTCTGCCGATAAATTAGAAGAAATTTGCCAACAACGCGATTTAGCTTCCGCCAAAGCTTTGTTACATAAATTAAAAGGAACAGCAGGAACGGCTGGTTTTTACAAATTATCAGAAACTGTATTACAATGGGAAACAGAAATTGATGAGAATACAGATTATAACAGGTTAAAAGATACAATTCTAACAGAAATAAACATAAGCTTAAAGTTTATTAATCAACTATAATAGAGATATGCTAGTTTTAATTGCAGAAGATGACGAGCTAATTTTACGCACCATCGAACATAAATTATTAAAAGAAGGATATGAAGTAATTATTGCTCGCAATGGAAAAGATGCCATTGACGCAATAAAAAATAAAGAAATAGATCTTGTTATTACAGATATCATGATGCCTTTCGCTTCGGGAATCGAAATATTATCAATTATTAAATCCATTGGAAAAAACATTCCAGTAATTATGTTGTCAAGTCTTGGGCAAGAAGAAGTTGTTTTAGAAGCATTTAATCTTGGAGCTGCTGATTTTATGATCAAGCCATTTAGTCCAAACGAGTTAATTATTAGAATTAAAAAACTTGAAAAAACATTTTAGATAAAAATATATCATGATTTTTTTTGATATTTCAATTCATGAGTTATTGTATATATTGCTAATTATTTTAGCACTAATGCTTCTATTAATAATTGGCATATTGCTATATGTTTTTTACAGTTATAAAAGACTACAGAATATAAATAAATGGTCTTCTATAATTGATGAAAAACTAACTAATGTAATTGTTGATAGCGATCATAAAACTGACAATAATTTTAATAGTTATACTAATAAATCTACCTTTAGAAAATTTTTTTTAGAAAAGTTAGTTACTTCAAATAACAACTTTTCTGGTAGTGCACAAAACGAAATTCATCAGCTTTTTATTGAATATAAGCTTTACAACGAAGCTTTGTTGAATTTAAAACAACGAAAACCTTATTTAATTGCTAGTGGTATTCAAAAACTTACCGCAATGAATATGTCTGAACATATTTTGCTGATTCAGTCTTTCATCAATCATCCAAATGCATTTGTACACGAAGAGGCGCAATATGCGATGGTTGCTTTTGACGGTTTTGAAGGGTTATCTTTTTTAAATAATTTTCACTATGTTTTGTCTGATTGGCATCAGCTTCGTTTGTTGCGATCAATAAAAAAAATTCCAGAGAATTATCAAGAAAATATCAATCAGTGGTTGGATAGTACTAATATATCTGTTGTTATTTTTTCCTTGCGATTAATCAGAAAGTTTCAGCTATTAATTTTCTACGATAAAATAAAGCAAAATCTAAAAAGTGCTCCTATAGAAATTAAACTGCAAATTATTAAAACGATGCAAGTACTAGAAAATAGAGAAACCTTAATGGATTTAATTACAATGTTTGCAGAACAGCCTGTAAAAGCTCAGTTGGAAATTATTAAGTCGCTCGATTTATCTAGAGATAAAGCTAGTTCTAAATTTTTTATGCATCAATTATTAAATCATCCACACATAGGTATAAAAGTAGCATCTGCAGAGGCTTTAGTACATTTAAATACAAAAGAAAATCTCGAAGAATTAGCAAATGCAATTGATACACCTACACAAGTAAGTCTTATTATTAAACACGCCTTACAAGAAAAAATATGATAGGATTTTCTAACATACTATACGAATTTACCATTTGGCTATTCTTACTGTATTCATTAGCAATTTTTTTAATATATAGTTGGATTGGAATTTATGCGTTTGGAGCAGTATTAAAATACAAACGAAAAAATACGTTTACCGATTATAAAATAATAGCATCAAACCCCAATGCTCCAACATTTAGTTTAATTGCACCAGCCTATAATGAAGGAATGACAATTGTTGATAATGTGAGATCATTATTGTCTTTGTATTATCAAAATTTAGAAATCATTATTGTTAATGATGGAAGTAAGGACGATTCTATTGAACGATTAATTGCAACATATGATTTAGAGCGTATCAATTTTTTTGTTCAGGGACAATTAGAAACTAAGCCCATTAGAGGAATTTATAAAAGTAAAAATCCTGCTTTTAAGCGCTTAATTGTTGTTGATAAAGAAAATGGAGGAAAAGCAGATGCCTTAAATGTAGGTATCAATATTTCTTCGGGTGAATATATTGTTTGTATAGATGTAGATTGCATTTTGGAGCAAGATGCAATTTTAAAATTAGCTAAACCATTTTTAGAACAAACAAATAAACGAGTAATTGCCTGTGGTGGAGTAATTCGTTTGGCTAACAATTGTAAAATTCAAAACGGAAAAATTACAGAAGTAAATTTACCCCGAACGATGCTAGGTAAAAGTCAAGCATTAGAATATATTAGAGCTTTTGTATTGGGAAGAATGGCCTGGTCTAGAGCCTCGGGGTTAATTTTAATTTCTGGTGCATTTGGCGCATTTGATAGAGAAATAGTTTTAGCTTGTGGTGGTTATGACAAAAATACGGTAGGAGAGGATATGGAGTTGGTGGTTCGTATGCGTCGTTATATGGAAGAAACTAAACAACCATATGAAGTAATAAATATTCCAGATCCTTTGTGTTGGACGGAAGTTCCAGAGTCAAAAGAAGTGTTGAAAAAACAACGCAATCGATGGATGAGAGGAACAATGGAAACTTTGTGGAAACATCGTAAAATGATGTTTAATCCAAAGTACGGTAAATTGGGAATGGTAAGTCTTCCATATTGGTTTTTCTTCGAATTTCTTGGCCCAATTGTAGAATTTTTAGGGTACATTATTTTTACGTTATTCTTTATTTTAGGAATTATCAATTGGCAATTTTTCTTTATTCTTTTTGCTTTGGTAATAGCTAGCGGTATTTTATATTCTATTTACGCTATTTTAGTCGATTTTGTAAGCCGACAAGTATATACAAAGCGAAAAGATTTTATAAGGCTTGTTGTTACAGCAATTGCAGAACCATTTTACTTTCATCCTATAACTGTTAGGGCAGGGGTAAGTGGTTTTATTGATTATTTTAGAAAGAAAACCTCTTGGGGAGAAATGACTCGACAAGGCTTTAACCAAAGTGTAAAAAATTTACCTTGGAAAGAACGAGTGCTTAAAATTACAAAAGCAGGTTTGTCTTCTTGGGGAAGTTTTATGCTAATATTTTTGTTGTTATCACTTGTAGGTACTACGTTTGAATGGCTATGGTATAAATATAATTTTAAAGCTATCGACACTTCGTTTATAGCTCAAGAGTTGTTCTACAACAATATTTTGTTTTCTTTACAACTGGGCTTTATTCTCGGGCTTCTTTATTTGTTTATTAATTATTTTAATGAAAGTATTGCAAAAAAAATTAGTATTGTACTGTTGTCTTTAGTAGTGATTAATCAGTATTTGCTTTTCATGTATTTTTCGGAGTCACATAATATGCTTGGTGCTGATTTATTGTATTATAATTTACAAGAAATTCAACATATTTTGATGTCTAGCGGTATATTGAGTTTTCAAACAATTGCTTTGTTATTTTTGTTAATTCTTGGTACAATTGTCCCTTTTTGGATTGCGAGTAAAGCACAATTAAAACATTGGACTGTTAGTTTTGTAGCAATGACGATCAGTTTTATCGCTTTTTTTGTTCCAAACTCGTTACTGCCAGACCAAACTGATGTTACCGATTTTGAACGAACAGCAGGTAAAAGTAAATGGGCTTATTTTTTAAATGAAAATTTGGATGACTACTTACAAACACATCCAGAAATAATAAGTTTATTTATCCCTAATCAAACTATAGATTTTGAAGAAAATCTGTTAGATGTTGAATTTCCTTTTTGGAAAGAAGAAAATACTCTTGATTTTTTAGGTGATTATTTTAATAAGGCGTTAGTTACTCCCAATTTAGTTTTAATTACTATTGAAGGTTTAGGTCATGCTTACAGTTCTCCAAACGGATATATTGGAAATTTTACTCCTTTTATTGATTCTCTGGCGAAGAAGAGTTTATATTGGGAAAATAACTTAAGTTCATCTGGCCGAACCTTTTCAGCTATTCCAACAATTACTGGTTCGTTGCCGTTTGCGAAAAACGGATTTTTAGAACTTGTAGAAATCCCTAGTCATTTTAACTTGTTTAATATATTTAAGAAAAATGGTTTTGAAACAGGCTTTTTTTATGGAGGAAATGCGTCTTTTGACAATATGAAATCGTATTTAGAATATAGCGAAGTAGATAATATTATTGAGCAATGGTCTTTTGATCCTCCTTATAAAAAATTACCTGAAAACAATGGCGAAAGTTGGGGATTTGAAGATCAGGCAGTATTTTCAAAAATGCTAGAAGTACAAAAAATATATAATACTCCCTATTTTGATATGATACTTACGCTGTCTACACACAATCCTTTCTTAATTAATAATAGCAAAAAATACGAAGAAATGTTTGAAAAGCTTATAATTAGTGGTGTTATAAATAAAAGTCAAAAAACATGGGCGGAGAATAATAAAAAACAATTGGTGTCGGTATTGAACTTAGATGATGCTTTAAAAAATTATTTTAAAGCTTATAGTAAAAGAAGCGATTTTAAAAATACTATTTTTATAATTACTGGGGATCATAGTATGCCAGAAATTCAATTAGAAGCTAAGATAGACCGTTATCATGT
>CANQRD010000073.1 GCA_947626185.1 uncultured Flavobacterium sp. | reverse complement strand
CTGTAAAACTTCTAAGATTCTTTTGTAACTTGCAAGCAAGTTGTCCATTGATAAATTTTTGGGTAGGATCTTAAATTCACTGCTTATTATAAGCATGGGCAACTTTTTTTGTTACTTACTCATAATGCACAACGGGTAGAGTAGATAATACGTTAAAGTTAGAAGAATTATTTACTTCTCCTGATTTTGTATTGGGGCAAAGAAAGCAATAAAAAAAATAGACGATTTAAGTGATGAATTAAGTCATTTTCAAGAAATATTAAATGCCCATAGTAAATACAGATTTTTGGTTTGTTTGCAAGGAATGGATATTGCTGGAAAAGACAGTTTAATTAGGGAGGTATTTAAGTCTTTTGATGCAGGTAGAGTGGTGGTTATAAATTTTAAAAAACCTACCACAACAGAATTGGCACACGATTATTTGTGGCGACATTATAAAGCATTGCTAGAAAAAGGGCAGTTCACGGTGTTTAATCGATCGCATTATGAAAATGTATTGGTGTCTCGCGTTCATCCAGAAATTGTTTTAAAAGAACGTTTGCCACATATTAATTCAATAAGTGATATTACCGAAACATTTTGGGAAAATAGGTTTCAAGAAATAATTAATTTTGAAAATCAACTATCTAATAATGGTATAATAGTAGTGAAATTCTTTCTACATTTAGGAAAGGAAGAACAAAGAAAAAGAATTTTACGTCGTTTAGAAAAACCAAAACATCAATGGAAGTTTGCACCAGAAGATGTAAAGGAAAGAGGTTTTTGGAATGATTATCAAAAATATTATGAAGAAGCTTTGAGAAAAACATCAACGAAAAAATCTCCTTGGTATGTAGTGCCCGCAGATGATAAGGTTCTTTGCAGGTATATAGTTTTAAATATTTTAAATGAAATAAGCAAAATTTTTTCCGATGTTCATTATCCGGAATTGTCTCCAGAAATAAAAGAAAATATTGGTCAATATAAGTTTACTCTCTTAAAAGAGTGAAAAATTTGGTGTTTATTGATTTATATAAGTTTATTACGTTTTTTTTTAATATAAATTATTTAAAAAAATAAATAAAAACTAGACCTCTCAAATATTGATAGCGGTAAAACTTCTGCTATCAGAAGTGATTTGAGAATCAAAATATCAAGAGCGAAAGAAATGAAAACAAGAAATACACTGTATTTTAATGATCTACACGGACTATTTTTTAACTAATTTATCAGTAACTAGCGGCTACAATAATCTCTATGAAATAGAATTTCTTATTTATGTAGTGCTAAAAAAGAGAATCTTAATTCTCCCTTCTTCTTTTTGATATTCTTTCGTTTTTAAGTTGAGGTGTAGTAGGTTTAGCGTGTCTTTTTTCACGATCAAAATTTACCTTCGCTCTTTTATCTTGATTAGATGGTATGTGATTATTAAATACGGGGGAGAATTTTTCTTGTCGACTTCCTTCCAAACTAGCTTCTTCAGTTTTAATAGATGGTGCTATTAAGCGATTTAATTCTTCTAATTCTTTAGGTGTAATTTCTCGATACGTACCTACTGGAACATCTAAAGAAATATTAATAATACGAATACGTTTTAAAGAAACAACATCATAGCCAAAATATTCAGTCATACGTCTAATCTGACGATTTAATCCTTGTGTAAGAAAAATTCTAAACACATATTTACTAATACGCTCTACTCTACACTTTTTTGTAATTGTGTCTAAAATAGGCACACCTTGTCCCATTCGTTGGATAAAACGATCGGTAATTGGTTTGTTTACAGTTACAATATATTCTTTTTCATGGTTGTTCTTTTGGCGTAAAATTTTATTTACAATATCACCGTCATTCGTCATTATAATCAATCCTTCGCTATCTTTATCTAATCTGCCAACTGGAAAAATACGCTTTGGATAATTGATGAAATCAACAATATTGTCTCTTACTTTATTGTTGGTAGTACATTCTATTCCTACTGGCTTGTTAAATGCTAGGTAAACAAAATCGTCATCAGTATGCTTAATTAATTTACCATTAACTCTAATTTCATCACTATTGCTTACTTTTAAACCTAAATCAGGTAATTTACCATTAACGGTAATTCTTCCTTGTTCTATAAGTTTATCAGCTTCCCTACGTGAGCAATAACCTACTTCAGACAAATATTTATTTAAACGCGTTTCTTGATTTTCCATATGGCAAAAATAAGTAATAATTTCTGTTGGAGCTACAAAGAAATTGCTCAGAGTTTAAAAACACTCCTTTATAGTCATAAAGGCGAAAATTATTTTTGTAAAACTTCATCGCTTTTATTGTTATAGGTCTGAAAAAATTCTACAAAAAATAAAAAGTCAAGATGGCTTCTTTATATAAAAGCGAAAATGTTTTTAAAAACAGATCAATTTATAATCAATTCATTGGGCAAAAACTATAAATAATTGTAATTTTACCCTCCAAACACAACTCTTTTATATATGAATCCAAAAGTATTACTTACCTCAAAAGAGATTGATATTATTCTACATCGTTTGGCATGTCAATTAATTGAAAATCATCTCGATTTTTCAAACACTGTATTAATTGGTATTCAGCCACGTGGCAAATACTTAGCAAAACGCATCAAAACCATCTTAGAAAAAGAATACAATGTATCCGACGTTACATTAGGTTATTTAGATATTACTTTTTTTAGAGATGATTTTAGAAGAAATCAAAAACCACTTGAAGCAAATAAAACAGAAATTGACTTTTTAGTTGAAGACAAGAAAATAGTTTTCATTGACGACGTACTGTATACAGGCAGAAGTATTCGTGCGGCATTAACAGCAATACAATCTTTTGGTCGTCCGTCAGAAATAGAACTATTGGTGTTAATCGATAGAAGATTTAGTCGACATTTACCAATTCAGCCCGATTATAGAGGCAGACAAGTTGATGCATTTGATCAAGAATCTGTGCGTGTACATTGGTCAGAAGATGGAAAAGATGATTGTATTTTCTTAGAAGAATCGAATAACTAAATTGTAATTTTCAAGTGTAAGACATGAAAGAATTAAGTGTAAACCACCTATTAGGAATAAAATATATAAATAAACAAGATATTGATTTAATCTTCGAAACAGCAGATCATTTCAAAGAAGTAATTAATCGACCAATCAAAAAAGTACCATCACTTAGAGATATTACAATTGCTAATATTTTTTTTGAAAATAGTACAAGAACAAAATTATCTTTCGAATTAGCCCAAAAACGTTTATCTGCTGATGTAATCAGTTTTTCATCTGCCCAATCTTCAGTTAAAAAAGGAGAAACATTAATAGATACTGTAAATAATATCTTAGCAATGAAGGTAGATATGGTAGTAATGCGTCATAGCAATCCGGGAGCAGCCTATTTTTTATCAAAAAATGTAGATGCAGCAATAGTAAATGCAGGAGATGGAGCGCACGAACATCCAACACAAGCATTGCTTGATAGCTACACAATCAGAGAGAAATTGGGTGGTGTAGCAGGAAAAAAAGTTGTAATTGTTGGCGATATATTGCATTCAAGAGTAGCATTGTCAAATATTTTTGCATTGCAAATGCAAGGAGCAGAAGTTAGAGTTTGCGGACCAAATACTTTGATGCCAAAATATATTGAAAGTTTAGGTGTAAAAGTAGAAAATAATTTAATAAAAGCGTTAGAATGGTGCGACGTAGCCAATATGTTGCGTGTACAAAATGAACGTTTAGATTTTAGTTATTTTCCTAATACAAGAGAATATGCACAACAATTTGGCTTAACAAAAGATATTTTAGATTCGTTGAATAAAGAAATTGTTGTAATGCATCCAGGACCAATAAATAGAGGAGTTGAAATCACTTCAGATGTCGCAGATTCTCAACAGTCTGTTATATTAGATCAAGTGGAAAATGGAGTAGCTATTCGCATGGCTGTTATTTATCTTTTAGCATCAAAAATAAAGTAAGCACATATAAGTTAAACGCAATAGACCAACTGATTTATAGTTGGTCTATTGTGTTTTATAACCTTTCAATTGTTTGAAAAATAATTCAATATAAAAAAATAGAAAAATCTCTTAAATCGTTTTATATTCGCTCTGTTTACTTAATGAAAATACAATGAAAATTAAAGAAAAAGAATATACTAAGATACTAAATATAGAGTCTAATACTATTGTGGAATTATTGGAATATATCAACAACGAATATGATAATTCGTTTAAAAATTTTAATATAATAGTAGATTTATCAGAAAGTAAAGAAGAGTTAGAAGAGGAAGCTTTTCAAGAATTAGTAATTCAACATATGGAAGAGGCTAATAAAACTTTTGTAATTGTAGCACCCAATGTAGATTTTAATGAATTTGACGGTGATTTAATTGTAGTGCCAACAATACAAGAAGCTTTTGATTTAATCGAAATGGATGAAATTCAACGCGATTTAGAACTATAAAATAATAAAAAGACTAATACAGTTAATGCTTTTGAAGAGAAGTGTTTTTTTTGTAACTTCAAGACGCTAACTGATAATTTTCACAAAATTGAAGCTCACTATTTTAGGCTGTTATGCAGCAACCCCAAGAACAATTACTAATCCCACATCTCAAGTTTTAGAGATGAACGGGCATATGTTTTTAATTGATGCTGGAGAAGGTACTCAAGTTCAGCTAAGAAAAAATAAGCTTAAGTTTCAACGGATTAATCATATTTTTATTTCTCATTTACACGGCGATCATTTTTATGGCTTGGTGGGGTTAATATCTACCTTTACTTTGTTAAATCGTCAAAATGATTTACACGTTTACGGACCAAAAGGAATAAAGGAAGTTATCTTATTGCAGCTTAGGCTAGGTAATTCTTACACAAGTTATAATTTATATTTCCATGAATTAGAAAGCAATGAGAGTGAAGTTATTTTTGAAGATGAAAAAGTAATTGTTCGAACCATTCCCTTAGACCATCGTATCTATGCTAATGGATTTCTTTTCGAGAGTAAGCCTGGAGATCGAAAACTTAGAATAGGAGCAATAGAAGATTTAGGTATTGACCGATGCTATTACCAAAAAATTAAAAATGGAGGCGATATAACTTTAGACAACGGAACTTTGGTCAAAAATGAAGACATCACTTATGATCCAGATCCTACAGAAAGTTATGCTTTTTGTTCCGATACTTATTATTCCGAAGCAATAATACCGATTATAAAAGATGTAAAAGTGTTGTATCACGAAAGTACATTTTTAGAGTCTGAAGTTCATTATACAGAACGTACAAAGCACTGTACTGCAAAACAAGCAGCAACTATTGCAAAATTAGCCAATGCTAAAACACTGATTTTAGGACATTATTCTACTCGATATTCAGATATTACTTTGTTTAAAAAAGAAGCAGAAGAAGTATTTGAAGGAATAGTAGTAAATGCTGATGATGGTTTAGTATTTGATTTATAAATAAATTTTATGAGTGATTTAAGTAATTATAGGAAATCATACGAAAAGAAAGTTTTATTAGAAACTGAAATAAATGAAAATCCATTAATGCAATTCAAAGCTTGGTTTTACGAGGTGGAAGACATTGGTGGAATAGAAGAAGTAAATGCAATGACAATTGCTTCAATAGGATTGGATGGTTTTCCAAAATCAAGAGTTGTTCTTTTAAAATCGTACGACGAAAATGGTTTTGTTTTTTACACTAATTATAATTCCGAAAAAGGAAAAGCAATTTTAGCAAATCCGCACGTTTGTTTATCTTTTTTTTGGCCTTCTTTGGAAAGACAGGTAATAATAAAAGGAATTGCAAAAAAAGTTAGTGCTCAACAATCTGATAATTATTTTAATAGTCGACCTTTTGGAAGCAGATTAGGAGCTATGGTGTCTAATCAAAGCGAAGTAATTGCCTCTCATGAAGTACTGGAAAATGAATTGAAATACTTAGAACAAGCGTTTACAGCAGATACAATTGTACGACCAGAAAATTGGGGAGGTTTTTGCGTAGAACCAATCAGTATGGAATTTTGGCAAGGAAGACCCAATCGTTTGCACGACCGTATTCGTTATACATTAAGCGATAATAAATTAGATTGGAAAATTGAGCGTTTAGCTCCGTAATAAACAAAATAGATGAAATATAAAAATATCATATACGGTTTTGTTGTGATAGGATTGATGATTTGGGCGTTAATGGATCAAGCTTCTGAACATCCCAAAATATGGATTCAGGTAGTTGGTGTAGCAGTGTTTTTTTATGCAATGGCTAGATTAATGCAAAAAACACCAAGCAATACACCAAGAGAAATTAATAAAATACAAGAAGAAATAATAGAAGGAGAAGATTATTCTATTACTGAAGTACATAAAAAGAATAAAACAGAATAGATATGCTAAACAAAGGAGACTACGTACAAGTATTGGACGAAGACGAAGAAGGAATAGTAATAAATATTGCTGGTAATGAGGTTACAATAGAAACAAAAGATGGTTTTGTACTAAACTACACTACATGCGAATTGTTGAAAATAAATAAAGAAGATGAGGTAGATTTTAAGTCGGCAAGCAACAGGGGGGCGGTTGAAGATGCACTACAAGAAAAAGTTGGCCCAATAAAACGCTCATTTGTAAAAGAAAAACGCTCTCGTAAAGACGAATTTGTGTTAGAAGTAGATTTACATATCGAAAAACTAACAAAAGATTATAGGCGAATGGAAAAGCACGATATGCTAACTCTTCAATTAGATGCAGCAAGAGGTCAGTTAGAATTTGCTATAAGAAACAGAATTCCTCGCATAGTATTTATTCACGGAGTTGGGGAAGGCGTGCTAAAAGCAGAATTAGAGTTTTTATTTAGTCGTTATTCTGAAGTTGTTGCAGAAGATGCTAATTATCAAAAATATGGAATGGGAGCTACTCAGATATATATCAAGCAAAACCCAAATAGGTAAACTGTCTTTTTTAGACAGTTTTTTATACTTATTAATGAGTTGTATTTCAGTAGATTATTTTGAAAATAAATAAGTCGAGCTAAGTTGGAAATAATACATAAAATGATGATTTGTTTATTGGCTTTTTTAAGGCTTTCTTTTATCTTTGGAGCATTATGAAACCAACCGTAAAAATTATAGAATGTCCTCGCGATGCTATGCAAGGCATTAAAATGTTTATTCCAACTGAAAAGAAAGTTCAATACATTCAATCATTATTGCGTGTAGGCTTTGATACTATAGATTTTGGAAGTTTTGTTTCGACAAAAGCTATTCCTCAAATGCAAGACACAGAAGAAGTTTTAGCACAATTAGATTTGAGTAAAACTCAAAGTAAACTGCTAGCTATTATAGCCAATACAAGAGGAGCAGAGCAAGCTTCAATGCATAAAGAAATACATTATTTAGGTTTTCCTTTTTCTATTTCTGAAAACTTTCAGATGAGAAACACGCATAAAACAATTGCAGAATCGTTAATTACCTTAGAAGAAATATTAAATATAGCAACAAAATCAAATAAAGAAGTAGTTGCTTATTTATCAATGGGTTTTGGAAATCCTTATGGCGATCCGTGGAATGTAGGTATTGTTGGAGATTGGACAGAAAAAATGGCATCTATGGGAGTTAAAATACTATCGCTTTCAGATACAATAGGAAGTTCAACCCCAGAAGTAATCAATTATTTGTTTAGTAATCTAATTGAGGCTTATCCAAATATCGAATTTGGTGCGCATCTGCACACTACTCCAGATACATGGTTTGAAAAAATAGATGCTGCATACAAAGCTGGGTGCGTTCGTTTTGACGGGGCTATTAAAGGTTATGGAGGTTGTCCTATGGCAAAAGATGATTTAACAGGAAACATGCCCACCGAAAAAATGCTAAGTTATTTTACTGCAAATAAGATTGATTGTAATTTAAGCGCTATGTCATTTGAGAGTTCTTATAACGAAGCGTTAAAAATATTTAATTTTTATCATTAATCTTTTTTAACTGGATAAAAAAAACTAAATTTGCGTGCAATTCAACTTCAATTGCACATGAAAGCACACACAACAAAAATCATCGGCCAAGGACTTACTTACGATGATGTTCTTTTAGTTCCAAACTATTCAGAAATATTACCAAGAGAGGTAAGCTTAAAAACAAGATTTACAAGAAATATTACATTAAACGTTCCAATCGTTTCAGCTGCTATGGATACAGTAACTGAAAGTGAAATGGCAATTGCTATGGCTAGAGAAGGTGGTATTGGAGTAATCCATAAAAATATGACTATTGAAGAGCAAGCAAAAGAGGTACGTAAAGTAAAAAGAGCAGAATCAGGAATGATCATCGATCCTGTTACTTTACCTTTAACAGCTACTGTAGGCGATGCAAAAAAGGTAATGGCAGAATTTAGTATTGGAGGTATTCCAATTGTTGATGAAAGCGGAAAATTAAAAGGAATCATTACTAATAGAGATATGCGTTTTGAAAAAGTGAATACGCGTCCTATTACAGAGGTAATGACAAAAGATAATATTGTTACAGCTGCAGAAGGCACAACACTAGAACAAGCGGAGGGTATTTTACAGCAAAATAAAATTGAAAAATTACCTGTTGTAAATGCAGAAAACAAATTGGTTGGTCTTATCACATTTAGAGATATTACTAAACTTACTTTAAAACCAAATTCAAATAAAGACCAATATGGTAGATTAAGAGTTGCAGCTGCGTTGGGCGTAACTCATGATACGGTAGAAAGAGCAGAAGCACTTGTAAAAGCTGGTGTTGATGCATTAATCATTGATACTGCACACGGGCATACAAAAGGTGTGGTAACTGTTCTGCAAGCTGTAAAAGCTAAGTTTCCAGAAATAGACGTAGTTGTAGGAAATATTGCAACACCAGAAGCTGCTTTGTATTTAGTAGAGGCAGGTGCTGATGCGGTAAAAGTGGGAATTGGACCAGGATCAATCTGTACAACACGAGTTGTTGCAGGAGTTGGCTTTCCACAGTTTTCAGCTATTATGGAGGTAGCAGCAGCATTAAAAGGAACAGGAGTGCCAGTTATTGGTGATGGAGGTTTACGTTATACAGGAGATATTCCTAAAGCAATTGGAGCAGGAGCAGATTGCGTTATGTTAGGATCAATGTTAGCAGGAACAAAAGAATCGCCAGGAGAAACAATCATTTTCGAGGGAAGAAAATTTAAATCTTACCGCGGTATGGGATCTGTAGCAGCAATGAAACAAGGTTCTAAAGATCGTTACTTTCAAGATGTAGAAGACGATGTTAAAAAATTAGTTCCAGAAGGAATTGAAGGACGAGTACCTTACAAAGGAGAGTTAAGTGAAAGTATGCTTCAATTTGTTGGAGGTTTAAGAGCAGGTATGGGATACTGTGGTGCTAAAGATATTGAAACATTGCAAGAAGTAGCTCGTTTTGTTCAATTAACAGCATCTGGTATTGGGGAAAGTCATCCGCATAATATCACAATTACAAAATCGGCACCTAATTATTCAAGATAATTAAAATTATAGATAAAAATAGAGCTACGGTCATTAGATTGTAGCTTTTTTTATTTGTAATAAACTGTATTCTAGATTAAATTAAATAAGGATTGAAAATTGTTGTAAAAATATTTGTCAAACTCACTAATAGCATTATATTTGCACTCGCAATACAGAACGAAGGAGTTCTACTGGAGAAATGGCAGAGTGGTCGAATGCGGCGGTCTTGAAAACCGTTGACTGTAACAGGTCCGGGGGTTCGAATCC
>CANQRD010000072.1 GCA_947626185.1 uncultured Flavobacterium sp. | reverse complement strand
ATTGATGTTCATCAACGCTTTTTAGATTTGGGTTTTGTTAGAGGTGCAGAAATTACTGTGCACAGTGTTAGTCCATTAAAAGATCCTGTTGCTTATCTGATTTATAACACAATTATTTCATTGCGAAAAGAAGATGCACGAATGGTGCTAATTGACAAAATTTAAGGAAACTGAGCATATGGAACAATTAGCTTGTGATACTTGTGATTTTAATATTATTTCAGATCTTAAAAAATTGGGTCACAAATCGGATAAATATAATTATTCGATTGCTCTAGCAGGTAATCCAAACACAGGAAAAAGTACAATATTTAATGCCTTAACAGGGTTAAAACAACATACTGGAAACTGGCCAGGCAAAACAGTTACAAGAGCAGAAGGAAGTTTTTCATTTGCTCAAAATACTTATCGCTTAATAGATCTTCCAGGTACATATTCATTATTATCAACTTCAGAAGATGAAGAAGTGGCTCGTGATTATATTCTATTCGGAAAACCTGATGTAACTGTAGTTGTAGTAGATGCAGGCCGATTAGAACGTCATCTAAGTTTGGTAGTTCAAATACAAGAAATCACTTCAAAGGTTGTGGTTTGTTTAAACTTAATGGACGAAGCAGATCGTCATGGAGTACAAGTTGATGTTCGAGGATTGACACGAGATCTTGGAGTTCCGGTAATTGCAACTACAGCAAGAAGTAAGAAGGGGATTAATGAATTATTAAATGCAATTGATCAGGTGGCAACTGGAAAATTTGTTGCTGAACAAAAATATATAAAAGGAATTTCTGGAGAATCTAAAATAGCAGTAAATGACATTGCTGCTGATTTAAAAAAATTAGATCCTAGTTTACCGAATATTTCTTGGGTGGCAATGCGTTTGATTCAGCAAGATAAAAGTATACAAGCTGCTTTGTTGAGCAATACATTATCTTCTCAAATTACAGAAAGATCTGTAGAGCCAATTTTAATTAAAGCAGCAGAGTATAATAAAAAACTAGGAATAGAATATGCAGACAATGTAGCTGAAGCAATTTTTAAAGAGGTTGCTACAATTGTTCAAAATAGGGTAGCGTCTGATGAAAATCAGAGAGCATTTAAGTTAGACAGAACAATTGATAGAGTAGTAACTAGCAAGCAGTGGGGGTTTCTAATTATGTTGGCACTTCTTGGTGGTGTACTTTGGTTAACAATTATAGGCTCTAATTATCCTTCAAGTGCTTTGTCTTATATATTTTTAGACGAATTATATCCTTTACTGAAAGATGGAGCTAGTGCGTTAAATTTTCCGTGGTGGTTAAGCGGATTTTTAATTGATGGTGTTTATTTAGCCACAGCTTGGGTAATTGCAGTAATGTTACCCCCAATGGCAATCTTTTTTCCATTGTTTACTCTCTTGGAAGATTTTGGTTATTTACCGCGTGTTGCATTTAATTTAGATAGACTGTTTAAAGGAGCTGGTGCACATGGTAAACAAGCATTAACAATGAGTATGGGGTTTGGCTGTAACGCAGCAGGCGTTGTAGCAACCCGAATTATTAATAGTCCGCGCGAAAAGCTGATTGCAATTATTACCAATAATTTTTCGTTGTGTAATGGACGTTGGCCTACACAAATACTAATGGCTTCTATTTTTGTAGGAGCATTAGTTCCAACTTATTTGGCTCCAACAATATCTACATTAGCAGTTGTTGGTGTGGTAGTTTTAGGAATTGCGTTTACATTCTTTACCTCATGGATGTTGTCTAAAACATTATTAAAAGGACAGGCTTCCTTTTTTACTTTAGAACTTCCTCCTTATCGTCCCCCAAGAATATGGCAAACCATTTATACCTCATTAATAGATAGGACAATGATTGTTTTGTGGAGAGCAATTGTATTTGCAGCACCTGCAGGAGCGATAATTTGGTTGGTAAGCAATATAAGTATAGGTGATAAAAGTGTAGCAATTTGGATGATTGATGGAATGAATCCTTTTGCAATGTTAATAGGTTTAAATGGAGTTATTTTATTGGCATACATAGTAGCTATTCCTGCAAACGAAATTGTTATTCCAACAGTTTTAATGCTTACAGTAATGGTTCTTGGTGATGCAAGTTTAGGAGAAGGAGCAGGTGTAATGTTTGAAGTTTCAGATGGGGAAATTGCATCTATACTTCAAGCGGCAGGTTGGACAACCTTAACAGGAATTAATTTAATGTTGTTTAGCTTGTTACACAATCCTTGTAGTACAACAATTTATACAATTTACAAAGAAACTAAAAGTGTAAAATGGACAACAGTAGCTTCTGTTCTACCAATTATATTTGGTTTAATAGTTTGCTTTGTAGTGGCTCAACTATGGTATTTATTAGGATAGAAAAAAAACAAAAAGCGTTGGTTAGTACCAACGCTTTTTGTTTTTCTTAGAGTTATCCGATTTTCGTGACTGACTATTTTTTTTCTTATTTCTAAGATCTTTTTTAGGTTGAGGATCACCTTTTTTAGGTTCTTCTTTCCACGGAAACGGATGGTCACTTATTATTTTCGGCTGTGTTTTTGTAAACTTTGTAATTTCAGTCCAATAGTTTTTTTCTGATTTATCACAAAACGAAATAGCTAATCCTTCATTGCCAGCGCGTCCTGTTCTACCAATTCGATGAACAAAGGTTTCTGGAATATTAGGTAAATCATAATTAATCACAATCGGTAAATTGTCAATATCAATTCCACGAGAAGCAATATCCGTGGCAACCAAAACTTTAGTTTCTTTTTGTTTAAAACTATCTAATGCTTCTTGACGAGCTGTTTGGGATTTATCACCGTGAAAAGAAGCAGCATTTACTCCATTTTTAACCAATGATTCTACAACAACATCAGCACCACTTTTTGTACGCGTAAAAACTAAAACATCTGATAATTTTTGATTGCGAATAATGTGATAAAGCAATTTTTTCTTATCACTTTTTTCTACAAAATAAACTTGTTGTTTTACTGTTTTTGCAGTTGAAGAAACTGCATCAACCATTATGTATTGCGGTTTTTTCAAGAATTCATGTGCTAATTCTCTTACCGCTAAAGGCATTGTTGCTGAGAATAACAAAGTTTGTCTATTACTTGGGGTTAATTGAATAATTTTCTTTACATCATCAATAAATCCCATATCTAGCATTAAATCTGCTTCATCTAAAACTAAAAAATGAAGATGATCTAAGTTTAAATATTTCTGTTTATATAAGTCGAGTAATCGACCAGGAGTGCCAATTATAACATCAGCACCTTTATTTAATTGCTCTATTTGTGGTTTAGACGATACACCACCATAAATAGTTAATGTAGTTGCATTAGTATATTTGCTGTATTCCTTAAAATTGTTTTCAATTTGTACAGCTAATTCGCGAGTAGGAGTTACCACCAAAACGCGTGCATTTTTAGTGCGCTTAGTATTGCCTAAACGGTGTAAATAATGTAAAATAGGAATAGCAAAAGTAGCTGTTTTTCCTGTTCCTGTTTGGGCACAACCGATTAAATCTTTTTCAGCTAGAATAATTGGTATAGCTTTTTCTTGGATAGGTGTAGGGGTTTTATAGCCTAATTCATCAATAGCTCTTAGTATGTTTTTATTTAAATCTAAATCTTCAAAAGTCATCATCAATTGTAATTAATTTTAACAAAGGTAAATTAATTTAATTCTAATAGTAAAAAACTATTTGGTTTTGCTTAAAAGTATATTTATTTTATTTTATCGAATGAGATTGTGTTTTTTTATTAACAAAATATTAGTAATTTTAAATACAATTATAAAACTAAAAATTAATGAAACACTTTTACTTATTAACTTTAATACTTTGTAATATTGGTATTTGTTTTGGACAACAAACAAAGAATGTATATTTTATTGGAAATAGTTATACTTATTATAATAATTTACCTGATTTAGTAAAAAATATGGCTTTATCTACCAACGACATCTTGAATTATCAGGCCACAACCCCAGGTGGTTCTTCACTTCAAAATCATTCAAATGATACTGGTGTTACCAATATAATAAACTCCAATAAATGGGATTATGTTGTATTACAAGATCAAAGTCAAAGACCAGCTTTACATGATAGTTATACTTTTCCATTCGCTGAAAATTTGAGTACAAAAATTAAAAATTCAAGTGATTGTTCAAAAGTAATGTTTTATATGACTTGGGGATATAAAAATGGAGATCAGATAAATTGTAATGCAGGAGTTACTTATATGTGTACTTATGCTTCTATGGATGATAGATTATATAGTGCTTATGTTCGTTTAGCACAAGAAAATAAAGGAGTTGTTTCACCCGTAGGAAGAGTATGGCGAACTATTCGTCAACAATATCCTCAAATGGAATTATATGATGCTGACCAGTCACATCCTTCTTACCTAGGTTCAATGGCCGCTGCTTATACTTTTTATACGATGATTTTTAAAAAGGATCCTACCTTGGCAACTTTTAACGGAAATCTTTCCTCAAGTGATGCAGCTATATTAAAAAATATTGTTAAGCAAGTGGTTTATAATCAGATGGATAATTGGAGTTATTTAGAAGATAATACAATGGTCGATTTTAACTATACTATTACTGATTCTCCTACAGTAGAGTTTTCTAATATTAGTAGTAATACGGAGGAAGTATTTTGGGACTTTGGAGATGGAAATACTTCTAACGAGGTAAATCCTACTCATACATATTCAGAAGTAGGTGAATTTATAATTACATTACAAATTACTAAATGTGGAGAAACTTATGAAGTAAAGAAAAAAGTTGTAATAGAAACATTGAGCATTGCTGATTTTAATTCGCTTGAATTTTCAATTTTCCCCAATCCAACGGCTGAGTTTATTTATGTAATGACTGATGAGTTTCTTACTTTTTCAGCAATTGACGTATCTGGGAAAATACAAAAAATTGATGCAGAGTTTTTGGTTAACCATTATAAAATAAACGTTAAACACTTACCAAAAGGAATGTATTGGTTAATCTTAAACGATGGAAAAACAACTAATAAAATGAAGTTTATAAAGAAAGAATAAATTGAATTGTAATTTAGAAATAATGCTTAAGATTAATTTCATTTCCTCTAGAAATTAATAATTCACTAAGTTTAGTACCAATATATCCTTTATCTGTAAATAATTTTAGCAAAAATAACAGCATTAACATTGATTCAGTATATTAATAAATACATTTTTTAAAGTAAGTAAAAAATTTACATTGCACTTACTTTAAAAAAATGTATTTGTAAGAATTTAGCTGAAGTAAAAACAAAAAAAAATCTATGGTGCACTAACAGCTTTAGTAGTTGTTTTTTTAGTCCGTTAATAGGTACTTTTTTTATTGTGGTATTTGCTTTTTTACTGGAAGGATATTTTAGGGTTAAGATAGCTATTTTAAAAGACAAAGATGTGGAGCTATGTTTTTTATTTGTTGCTATTTGTTGCTATTTGTTGCTTTTGTTACAAAGTTTTGATGAAAAAATACATTCTTTTCTATAAAGAAAAATTTATTATGATTTCTAGATAGTATTTTATAAAAAAAACTGAATACTTTGTTTTGTATTAGAATAGTTGGATATTTGTGTTGTGAAAATAATTACACTCATATTGTCTTTATTTATGTTATTTAAGCCAGTGCTTCCAGTGGTGGAGTATGTGGTTTTTTACGACTATATAAAGAACGAACTTTGTGTCAACAAAGACAAACCATCGGTTGGGTGTAATGGAAAGTGTCATCTTGCAAAAGAATTAGCCAACGCTTCTGATTCTGGTAAAGATAAAGCAAAGAGTAATTTTGCTTCGGCGCAAATGCAAATTGTTTTCTTTCAGGATTTGTTGCAAGAGGTAGCTTTCCTTCCAGCTCAACAATACCTAACAAAGTTTTTTTCTAATTATAGCAATTCGTACAGATTTACGTTTGCTACAAGTCTTTTTAAACCTCCCGTTTTTTAATTTCCTTTATTGCGATATAGATACTCAAAGCTTGTTATTGCATTATTTAATTATGCAGTAAATCTTTGCCTATTTGGTATGCGCAACTTTCATTTAACGAATTATTCAAAATTATTTGACTATTTGAGAAACGTCTCAAAAGGTTTAATCCATCATTGTGTTTTGTTGGTATGCTTTAATGCGTATGATTAATTGTTAATTAGTTATACAGTATAAACGCTTATTCCGATAATAAACTATTGTCTTTCACTTTTTTTAAATAAAATAAGTGAAGGTGATTTGTTGCAATGATAATTCAAAAAAAGAATGAAAAGCTTTTATTATTTTGTAGCAATAATCTTATTTGCTACTGCTTGTACTATAGAAAAAACAGATTACGATTCAGAATTAATTATAGAAGTACCCAATCAGGAACAGTTTGAAGAGATGCTACAAACTAGTCAGTCAGGTTATACTATCAGTATCGAATCTAGTGATGGGAAATTGTACAAAGGGTATAACGCAATTCGCGTAAAAATTAAAAATACCAATACACTAGAAGAAATAACGAATGCTAAAGTAATGATGTTGCCTTTGTTTAAAACAAATGATGGTAATACTATTGGTACTTGTCCAGCTACTAATCAATTACTTTATTCATCTAAAGAAAAGTATTATGAAGGATATATTATTTTTACGCAAGAAAATAGAGATCATCAGTGGGATTTGTTGTTTCAAATGATAATTGACGAACAACAAATTAGTTATCAATCTACTGTAAAAGTAGCAGTACAATCAAACAAAAACCTAAACATGACTACGTTTGTAGGATATGATGAGGTGGAATATACAATTGCATTGGCTGCACCAAGTGCACCAAGAGTAGCAGAAAATGAATTGGTTGCATGTATATATAAAAGAAATGCTTTTGTTGTTATTGACGGAAAAAATGATGAAGAATTGTTTAATGTGTTTACTACGGCAGATAATTACATACTTCATCTTGATCCGCGTATGCCAGAACCTTCTATGGGAAATCATTCGTCTCCCAATAATAAGGATTTAATACAAGCGCAAGATAAACGTTATTACGGCACAGTAAATTATACTATGACAGGTAATTGGACACTCAATTTTATTTTAGAAAACCATCAAGGTAGAATTCTAAAAGGAACAAAAGTGCCAACAGATTTTACACCTGGGGTGGAAGGAGTAAAAAGTGAGTTGCATATCGATATTTTATTTTAGAAAAATATGAAAGTAAAATGGATTGTTGCGCTTATGGGGTGTAGCACAGCTATGGCGCAAATACCTGAAGTAAAATTGGATAGTTTACCAATTCTGCTGAATGAAATTGCAATGACAGTAAATGCTCAAAAAAAGTTAGAAACAGAACTGAAAATGGCTGTTTCTGTAGATGAGTATTTGGCTTCTTCTGAGCAAATTAGTTTTATAAAAAGAGGTGCTTTTGCTTGGGAGCCTTTGTTGAATAATATGAATACAGAGCGTTCTAGTATTACTCTTGATGGTATGCATATTTTCGGTGCTTGTACCGATAAAATGGACCCAGTTACATCTTATGTAGAAACCAATAATCTTTCTGGTATAGATATAAAATCAGGTCAAGAAGGTGGAACAAATGGATCAACCTTAGCCGGGAATATCAATTTAAAGAAAAAAACCACTGTATTTGGGGTAAATAATCTTTGGAGTGGTGGATACCAGACAGGAATAGAGTGGAACAACAAGCAGTTGTATAATCTAGGAAATATTTCTTATTCTAGTAAAAAGTTTGCTGCTGATGCAAGTATTGCTTATCGAAAAGCAGATAATTATTACGATGGAGAAAATAAAATAGTAAAAAACTCACAATATAGCAAGTTCAATTCATCTGTAGGATTGGCATATAAAACTAGTGAGTTATCTTCAGTTCGAATAGATGCAATTTTCGATCAAGCTAATAATGTTGGTTTTCCTGCTCTTCCAATGGATTTATGGTTGTCTCGTGCAATCATTACATCGGCAGCTTATAAGCAATTATTTACTGAAAGTACAGTGAAAGCATGGGATACAAAGTTGTATTATAATGCAATAGAGCACTATATGGATGATACTACTCGTCCTGAAAATAAAGTACATATGGATATGCCGGGTTGGAGCACAACTTATGGGCTATTATCGAAAATAGATTTAAAAAAGAATAACTATTCAGCCGATATTCAGCTTAATGTATACAATAATCTTTCTATTGCTGAAATGAAAATGTATCCACAAGATCGAAAAGAGCGTACTATGTTTGCTTACACATGGCCATGGGTAAGTACTTCTTATATGGGTTTGTCTACTAACAATGCTTTTGAACTAAATGACAATAGTGAAGTTCGTTTTGGAGGGAGTTTGGCAATGAATTTCAATTACTCAAAATATATTGAATTCAATCGAATTTTTTATCCAGACGCACCTCAATCTAAAGCAAGAGTATTGCCTAGCCTTTTTGCCAATTATCAAGTAGAAAAAACAGAATTTAGTTTTGGTGTTGGTATTGGGTACGGGCATCGTGCTCCATCGGTTTCAGAAGGCTATGGATATTATATTTACAATAGCTACGATCGCTATGATTATATTGGTAATCCAAATTTGAAAAATGAAATTTCCTATGAGTTTAATGCTAATGCAAAATATACGAAACCAAGATGGACTGCTCAAGCCAAGGCTAATCTCTTTTATATTGAAAACTACATCGTTGGAAAGATATTGAGTATTGGTAGTCCGATGAATTATCAATCAGTTGGTGTAAAAGGATATACTTCTTTAGATTATGCTACATTGTTTAATCTTTCATTGAATGTCACCTATGATATTTTAACGCATTTGCATTGGAAAGGTGTACTTACCTACGCTAGAGCAGTTGATAATCAACAAGTCAATCTACCTTTTATTCGTCCGTTGAGTTATCAAACGGTTTTGCATTATATGCATAATTCTTGGAGTTTTCAGACTTCTGTTTATGGTGATTTTAAACATCAAGATTTTAGTCCAATATACGGAGAATATCCAACGCCAGCTTATGCTGTTTGGAATGCTTCAGTGGATTATACTTTTTATATCAAAAATTCAAAAGTAGTAGCTCAAGTAGGTGCTGAAAATTTGTTAAATGAATATTACAGTACTTATGCAGATTGGGGAAATATACCAAGAATGGGGCGAAATTTATTTACATCATTAAAAATTAATTTTTAAAAACTAAACTAAAATGAAAAATTTAAAAAAAATAATAGTGTTGTCAGTACTTTCTTTAGCGACACTTTCTTGTTCAAAAAGTGATAATGTTGCTAATGACGTAGTGTTAGAATTCAATAATACATTTAAAGAGACAACTATTGTTTTGGGCGATGCTCATTCAATCAACGCAACAAAAAACACATCGGCAGAAGGACAAGTACATCATTTTTCTGAATTAAAATATGTGGTAAGTAATATCCGATTAGTAAAAACAGACGGACAAGAAGTGCCTTACAATATTAATAATTTAGACGATGGAGCGGTAGTTGTTAATCAATCAAAACCAGAAACTTTAAAATATGTATTGCAAAATATTCCCGCAGGCGATTATAAACAGATCAAGTTTGGTTTAGGGGTAAAACCTGAGTTAAATACATTAGATCAGGAGCGTTTTCCTAAGTTTTATGCACTTGCTGGTGCAAACGACACTAGTATGATGTGGGAATGGGGAACAGGTTATCGTTTTACTAAAATTGAAGGGTTTTATGATACAGACAATAAGACACTTTCTGTA
This sequence comes from uncultured Flavobacterium sp., assembly GCA_947626185.1. GTDB lineage: Bacteria > Bacteroidota > Bacteroidia > Flavobacteriales > Flavobacteriaceae > Flavobacterium. The sequence goes on along the minus strand of CANQRD010000072.1, from coordinate 353 downwards.
CATACAGGAAGTACATTAGAAGAATCAGAGGATGATACTACTGTTCTTGTACAAGGTGTAAATGCTTATAGAGAAATTGTTTTAAATCTGCCTTCGACAGTGTCAGTAGGTAATACTAAACCAATTATTCGTATAAAGGCCGATTTTGATAAATTATTAAACGGTAAAATCTATACCATAAAATTAGATGCGAATAACGCTATACCTAATATTCATACAGCTGTAAATATGACAAAGTTTGTAGACAATTTGGGAGGAAATGGCACCAATGATGTTACAGGCATGTTTTCTATTATTAGTGTAAATAACTAATTGAACTAAAAGCCATCATTATTATATGGTGGCTTTTTTTT
>CANQRD010000071.1 GCA_947626185.1 uncultured Flavobacterium sp. | reverse complement strand
TTTTTTATTTTATACTAAAATTATGCCATTGTAGTAAATACGTTTTGTACGTCTTCGTCTTCTTCAATCTTTTCTAATAGTTTTTCCACATCCGCCATATCAGCTTCAGATAGCTCTTTTGTAACTTGAGGAATTCTATCAAATCCAGAAGAAAGAATTTCAATACCTCTACTTTCAAGTTCTTTTTGAATAGCTCCAAAACTTTCAAATGGAGCATAAATCATTACACCATCTTCATCTTCAAAAATTTCATCAATACCAAAATCAATCAGTTCTAATTCAAATTCTTCTAAGTCTCTGCTTTCGTCTGCTGGTATTCTAAAGTTACAAGTATGATCAAACATAAACTCTACAGAACCTTGTGTACCTAATGTTCCATTGTATTTATTAAAATAACTTCTAATATTGGCAACTGTACGATTATTATTATCTGTTGCTGTTTCAATTAAGAAAGCAATTCCATGCGGGCCATAACCTTCAAAAACAACTTCTTTATAGTTCTCAGTATCTTTATCTGTAGCACGTTTTATTGCACGCTCAACATTTTCTTTTGGCATATTTGCAGCCTTAGCATTCTGCATAACTGCACGTAGTCGAGAGTTGGTTTCAGGATTGGGTCCGCCTTCTTTAATAGCCATTACAATATCCTTACCAATTCTTGTAAATGTCTTGGCCATAGCAGACCAACGTTTTAGCTTACGTCCTTTTCTAAATTCAAACGCTCTTCCCATAATTTTTATAAACTTATTTTAGTAGTACAAAATTAAAATATTAACCACTTATTTCATAAAAAAACAGAGGCTTAATTTATTGCCTCTGTCATTTTTAGATTATTTTTTATAAAAAGGTGTTTTTACCACTTTTGCTTCAACATCATTTTTTCTGATTCGAATAAAAATTTGGCTATTTTCTGCTGCAAAATCAACTGGAACATATCCCATACCAATTCCTTTACCTAATGATGGTGATTGCGTTCCTGAAGTAACTTTTCCAATTACATTTCCTTCTGCATCAACAATTTCGTAGTCATGTCTTGGAATTCCTTTTCCGATTAATTCAAAACCAACTAGTCTGTTTTTAATTCCTTCTTCTTTTGCTGCTTTTAAAATATCCGAAGCAATAAAATCTTTGGTAAATTTTGTTACCCAGCCTAAACCAGCTTCTAAAGGTGAGGTTTCATCATTTAATTCATTACCGTATAAACAATATCCCATTTCCAAACGCAAAGTATCGCGAGCTGCTAAACCGATAGGTTTAATTCCAAAGCTTTCTCCTGCTTCAAAAACTTTATTCCAAACAGTTTCAATATCTTTATTTTTCACATAAACTTCAAATCCTCCAGAGCCCGTATATCCTGTAGCTGAAATTACAACATCATTTATTCCTGCAAATTCACCGATTACAAAATTATAAAATTTGATTTCAGTTAAATTTACTGGTGTAATGCTTTGCATTGCTTCAATCGCTTTTGGCCCTTGAATAGCTAAAATTGAATAATCGTCAGATAAATTTTCTACATCAGCATTAATATCATTGTTTTTATTAATCCATTCCCAATCTTTATCGATATTAGAAGCATTTACAACCATTAAATACTCATTTTCTTTTACTCTATAAGTGATAATATCATCAATAACTCCACCTTTCTCATTCGGAAAGTAACAATATTGAGCTCTTCCATCAACTAAAGTAGATGCATCATTTGAAGTAACTTTTTGAATTAAGCTTAAAGCATTTGGTCCCGAAATTTTGAAGATTCCCATATGAGAAACATCAAATACCCCTACTCCATTTCTTACTGTTTCGTGCTCTATATTTACTCCTTCGTACTGTACTGGCATAGAAAATCCGGCAAATGGAACCATTTTAGCACCAAGACTTTCATGAATGTGATTTAAAGTTACTTGTTTCATTGTGTTGTTTATGACTAATTAAATTTTTGCTAATTTAATGTTTTTTATTGTATTTGAAAAGCGTGAATTTAATACAAAAATTAACTCAGATAAGAAGTAAAATCAAAAAATAAACTTCAGTATTATGCTAAGTTTTCATAAGTGTTATTTTATTTTTAAATAAATCTTAAATCCAATAAATCATTTGGTTATCAATATGTTATGTTTTATTTTTGTACCAAATAATAAACATACTTTTTTATGGAAAAAGCATTAAAATTTGGGATAATATTTTTGCTTGTGGCATCTGTTTTTAGCTTGCCTAAAGATCTTCAAGAATTAATACATTTTATTCTTATCGCATTATTCGGAATTCTAGCTTACAATTCGCATGTAGAAGCTAATATTAAAGGTCTTGGTTTCTATATTGCACTGGTGATACTGTATCAACCTTTTGTTCTTATTCCATTAGAGCCAATTATTTTTAAAGTAATTAATGGATTAGTAGCATTATTTATTGTGTTTACTCTTCTTAAACCAGTTACTAAAATTAACAAAGTATTAGATTAATAAATTTAAATAATAAAAAAGCCTCAGTTTTTGTCTGAGGCTTTTTTATTTAGAAAGATAGATTACAAATTATTTCCACTATTTAAAAATAATCCGTTTACAATAAACACTTCCCTAATATTATCCCAATTAATAATTAAATCGTCAAACTCTGTACTATCGTTACTGAAAACAAGTTCTCCTTTATTGCTATATCCTTTAAATCGATTACATAATATTCCTTCATCTTCTACTACTAATACGTAAACTCTCCACGGATGAATTATTTTATCCGAAACTTTTTTACATAATGCATACGAACCAACTTTTATCGTTGGTTGCATATTATCGTTACCTATTTGAAAAGCAACATCAATTTCTAATTCAGTAGGAAAAAAACAAATTGGATTTAATGCTTCGGATGCCTTATTGGCAATAAAATATTCTAATTGATTTTGAACCGAAACCATTACTACTTTCCGTCTATTTAATCCCTTTTCAAACGAAACTTCATATTTATCAAAAAACACCTCATTGAGATCTATATTTCTTTGTCTACAAAGCTCAATAATTGTATCATATTGTAAAGTTTCTCTACTTTTCCAAGAAGAAATTGTATTAGGCTTAACATTAATAAGTCTTGCTAATTCTAAATCAGTTTTAATGCCTAACAAACCTTTCAAGTTTTTTATGACTTCTGTTACACTTTGCATAATTGTTATTTTAAATTTAGAATATGCTACTTGCATAATAACTATTTAACCTACATACAATTACCTTACCTAAAATGACACGAAACCAATAATTAACATTTGATTGACATGTAGTTAACATATCATATTTAACAAAATGTACATTCTGTGAACTACTAAGAACCAGACTGACAGCAAAAAAGATAAGCTGTCTCAACTATATATGAATAAATTCTGCTACACTAAAAACTATTTTAATCGATTGTTCTTGTTCATTTTTTATTAAATGCGAGTATCTTTGTACCTGCGATAATGTATTTTATGTGCAGACTAATTCAATTAAATTATGAAGGAAGAATATCAACAAGTTGTTATAAAATATTACAGTGATGTTTTAGAACGTGATACTGAAGAAATTTTGTGGGCGATTACTACAGATAAAGAAAAAGATCTTTTTAAAATTGATAGTATCCCTTTTTACGGAGCAGAACTTTCTTGTGAAGATATTGTTTATGCTAAATGGAATAACAATACACAATTATTTGATTTTCAACATATAGAAACAGTTTCTGGTAATACAACAGTACAAGTAATTGTACAAAAAGACAATTATAATAGAGAAGATTTATACAATGAAATTTTATTATCTAACACGGAAATTGAGTTAGTTGATGATTACTATTTTGTAATTAATGTACCTCAAAAAACAGATTATAAAAATGTATATGCCATTCTATCTGCTTTAGAAGATGAAAAAATAATTTCTTTTGCTGAGCCTAATTTATCTGCTAAACACAGTGCCGATATAAGATAAAAAAAACCGTTTAAAACGGTTTTTTTTATCTTAAAACTGAAAGTAAATAAACGGTTGTGGACCTGCTGTTGCAGTTGCATAAACAACCCAAAATACAAAGCCTAAAACCACCGCTTTTACAAACATTGGTGCTATATTAAACCACTGATTTGGTATCGCTAACCAACTTTTTGGTATAAAGTGCCAAACAAAACCAATAGCAATTAATAAAAATGCATTCTTATATCCTTTTATTATAATCATCCAAGATGCTGGTTCAAATTCTATATCTGCAATATTTTTAATTACACTTAATGCCGTTTCAAAAGAAGTTGCACGGAAAAAAATCCAACAAAATGTAACAAAATGAAATGTCAATACCACAGAAAATATACGCCAAAATTTATTATGTGGCTTATCTTTTGCTGATGGCCAAAATTCAATAAACAATTTATGTATTGCTAACGCCACACCATGTAATGCTCCCCAAACAATAAAACGCATAGATGCGCCGTGCCACAAACCACCCAATAACATTGTAGTAAGTAAGTTAAAGTTGGTATATAAGCTCTTTTCTCTTGTTTTTGATAATACTATCGTTAATAAAAAAAGTACGGTTGAACAAATTGCTATAATCAATGGATAAATACTTTCCGAATAACAATAAACTCCCCATCCCAAGATTCCTCCAAAGAAAAGAATTGGAAATAAATAACCTGAAAAACTTCCGTTTCTATTACCTCCAACAGAAATATACAAAAAATCTTTTAACCAAGTCGATAGAGAAATATGCCATCTACGCCAGAATTCTGTTATAGAAGTTGATTGATAAGGCACATTAAAGTTAGTAGGTAAACGATAACCTAATAGTAAAGCAATACCAATAGCCATATCTGAATATCCTGAAAAATCACAATAAATTTGAATAGCATATCCGTAAGAAGCCATTAAGTTCTCAAACGCTGTATAACTGTTGGGTGAATCGAAAACTCGATCCACAAAATTTACAGAAACGTAATCGGAAATTACTGCTTTTTTTAATACTCCACCAATGATTAATAACATTCCTTCATTAACCTGATCTTTCGTTACAGTTAGATTAGCATATATTTGCGGAAGAAAGTCTTTTGCCCGAACAATCGGTCCTGCCACCAATTGAGGAAAGAAGGAAATAAAAAACAAATAATCTAAAAACGTTTTTGTAGGTTCTATCTCCTTTCTATAAATTTCTATTATATAACTTATCGACTGAAAGGTATAAAACGATATACCAACAGGTAAGATAATATTGTCTAGATGAAACCCCGTATCTGAAATAAAATTTACACCATCTAAAAAGAAATTAGCATACTTAAAATACGCAAGTACTCCTAAATTTACGACAACACTAAAAGTAAGTATTATTTTTTTCCGCCCTTCATGTGTAGTTTTAACCATTTTATTGGCCAAATAATAATCCATTAAGGAAGAGAAAAGTAATATAAATAAATACCAACCACTTGACTTATAGTAGAAAAATAAAGAGAACAATACTACATATAGCAAACGTACATGGAATGTTTTCCTTAATCCAATATAAAAGAAGTAAAAAACGATAAACATTCCAAGAAACAATGCTGAATTAAACAGCAAAGGTTCTTTCATATCAAAAGTAAACCATCGAATGACCTCAGCCATGGTTACACTAGGAATTTCTATGTTAAATAGATTCATGTATTCTACTTCGTTTCATTTTTTAAATACTCTTCATATACTTTCATCAGTCCTTCATAAAAAAGTACTCCCGTATACTCATAGCCCTTAATTGTGTAATGTACTAAATCTTTTGCCAATAAATTTTGATTTACTAAATAAGGTAATCCCAAAGTTCCACCTAAATTATTATACAAATCCCAAATGGCATATTTTTGATTTACAGCATTTACGCTTATTGCATTAGACAACGCGGTAGCATAATTATTTGGTTTCCCTTTCCCAAAATAACTTGGAGGTGGAGTTGTAATTAATATTGCTGTATTCGGATTATTACTTCTTATACTTTTTACAAAACGATTAATTTCTTGTTTAAATACTTCATCATCTAATCGATCAAATGATTCATTTGTACCCATAGAGATAATGACTAAATCTGGAGATAATCCTTTTAACTGATCAAAAAAAAGTGGATATTTATTATAGTCAGAAAATTTAGCTCCATTTACCCCAATACTATGATAAATCACTCCAGGTTCATTATTTTCAACAACCAAACCGTTCAAGTCATATTCAGCAACATCGTCTACAGTATAAAGGTAAAATCCATTTCCAATGTTAGGTAATTGATATTCTACAAATCCTTCTTTTATTTCGTATTGCGTTGGAGTAAAAATTTCATCGGTAACTATTGGTGTTTCGGTAACAATTGTTCCAACTACTAAGCTATTTCCTGCTTTAATATTGTCGGTTTTTAATTGATTTTTTTTCTTCAACATAGAAATTGTTGTACCGTATTTTTTCGCAATTGTCGATAAAGATTCGCCCGATTTAATTTTATGAACAACTTCTTTGCTTTGCTTAGCAGTTAATTCTATATCTTTATCTGTTGTACCAATTTTATATAATACTTCATTCGTTGGCGTAAATACCTTCACTCTATTAAAAGAATAGCGATTATCTTTTAAATTTACTTTTATTATTCCTTTTTTTTCTTTAGACGACAATGCAATGCCACTGAGTCCAACATTTGCTCCATTCGCTGGATAAATGTTACGTCGGTTTTCCCAAACCATATTACTAGAATAGCGCAACAAGTTATTACTATTTGTTTTGGCTAATTGATATGGGAATGTAAATCCTAATCCTCCATTTCCGAAGCGTTCTTGCATTAGCGTTCTAACTTTTCCACTAAAAAAATCAGCTTGAATATGTGAATCTCCAATGTGAACGATATTTACTTTGTTCTTCTCTCCTTTTTCTAACTTACTTAAAACGTTAAAGAAATTATTTAATCGTTCAGGATAGTAAACGGTGTTTTTATATTGAATTGTATCGGTTATTTCTTCATTTTCCGAAACTAAAGAATCAACATTATTTGTTTTCACTTGAGCAAACGATATAACTGTCCCTAATAAAACACAAAGTACAAGACTTATATTTTTAATTTTCATTTGAAATTGTATCAATTGTTGTTTTCGCTTCTTTGCTTACTCTTTTTTCTTGAAATTTTTCAGAAGTTAATTTGTCTTCTTTTTTTTTCTTATAAGTAACATAACCTTCTTCTAACTGATTATAAATCATTTTAGAAATTGCTTGTGCTCCTCTAAAGTTAAAGTGAGTATAATCCTTATTTGCTCTTGCTGGCATTTCTTCCACCCATTTTACCATTGAGTTTTTACCTCCCATAGCTTCATACAAGTTAAAAAAACCAGCTTTAGATTCCATTGCATATTTTCGCTGTGCTTTTACCAATGGATTAACAGCCGAATCGGTTTGCATTGTTAAATCGTACTTAGATGATTTATCCGCCGTAGAAATAACTAAAATAGACGCTTTTGGAAAACATTGACGCAAGTGTGCAACTACTCTACTCATTTGTTTAGTGTACCAACCATAATTATAAGATCCGTAGTTTAAGACGTTAGTTCCGTAGTGTAAAATAATTAAACTATAGTCAAGATCTTTTTGAAATTGTTGCATTAAACCAACATTCAATAACGATAAAGGCAACCCTGAATTTCCACGAGTAGAAAAATTATCTACTTGAACACCATTAGCACTACTGACATCAATTCCGTAAAAAGGAATAGAATCTGCTGCAACCAACTGAATTTTCACTTGATTAATATTAGTGTTCGAAATTTTCAGCTTATTAAGTAACGTAGTAGCCTCTAGTTTTTTAGTAATAGTGTCGCTTCCAATTGTAATAAGTGCTTTAGCGTGTTTATTATTTGATCTTCCGAAATATAAAGTAGGGGTGTTTAAAGAAGTTAAGTTTTTAAGCTTACTTGCTTGATAACTTACCCAAGTTGGTTTAATACTATCTTTTTGAAAAAACACTTGACCAGAAACGCCAAACGGACGCAACGGTCGTTTTACATTCATGTACGACTGTATTTGCCAATTTGAAGAAAATTTATGGATTACCGATCCTCTAGATCCTGCAGATTCTGATGTAATTTGAATAAAACCAACTCCGGAACCACCATATTTATCTTGGTAATTTTTTCGTAAATCTTGTACAATCATATCACCATCTGTCATGGAATCTCCGTAGTAGGCAATACGAGCTCTGCCTTTTTCATCAGTTTCTACCTGATATAATTTAGAAAAAAAGTAATCTAAGAATGCCATTCCCTTAAAAGAAATCTCATTTTCATCAGAAAATAAATCTTCTTCTGTAACGATAAAAACATCTTCGTATTTATCTTCATCGGTTTTTGATAATTTTGTAGAGTTTTCAGTTTCTGCAAGCTTTTGTTTTTCAAATGCCTCCAGAAGTAAACTATCAATAACAACATTAGTTAAATCTGTTTTTTCTTCTGAAAATATTTTTTTTGGTAAATTACCTTTAAAAAATAAAAAAAAACCACTAGCCATTACAATAATAGCTAGTGACTGTATTATATATGATTTTTCTACTTTCACAAAAGGTATGAATTACATTCGCTCAGGTACTGCTATTCCCAAAAGTGCAAAAGCATCTTTAATAACTAAACCTGTTTTTTGAGATAATTGAACTCTAAATACTTTTAAATCTTCGTTATCTTCTCCTAAAATAGAAACCGTTTGATAGAATGAGTTGTATTCTCTTACTAAATCGTAAACATAATTTGCAATTAGCGCAGGACTATGCGTACGAGCTGCGTTTTGAATTACCTCAGGAAAATCTGCCAATAGTTTTAATAATTCTTTTTCTTTATCGTCTAATACTATACCAGTAATTTCTTTGTCTAAAGCAAAATCTGCTCTACGTAATATTGATTGAATACGCGCATATGTATATTGAATAAAAGGCCCAGTATTTCCTGCAAAATCTACTGACTCTTCAGGATTAAATAATATGCGTTTTTTAGGATCTACTTTTAAGATATAATACTTTAACGCCCCTAAGCCTATTATATTATACAGTTTATTTTTCTCTTCTTGAGAATATCCTTCTAACTTTCCTAGTTCTTCAGAAATTGTTTTTGCAGTTGTTGTCATATCCTCCATTAACTCATCCGCATCTACAACTGTACCTTCTCTACTCTTCATTTTTCCAGAAGGTAAATCAACCATTCCATAAGATAAATGGTATAAACTATCTGCCCAATCAAAACCTAAACGTTTTAAAATTAAGAATAGTACTTTAAAGTGATAATCTTGCTCATTACCCACTGTATATACCATACCACCAACGTCTTGAAAATCTTTCACACGCTGAATAGCTGTTCCAATATCTTGTGTCATGTATACTGAGGTTCCGTCACCACGAAGTACAAGCTTTTCATCTAATCCTTCGTCAGTAAGGTCAATCCAAACTGAATTATCTTCTTTTTTAAAGAAAACACCTCTTGCTAACCCGTCTTCTACAACGTCTTTTCCTAACAAGTATGTATTACTTTCGTAATAATTTTTATCAAAATTGATTCCTAAATTAGCGTAAGAAACAGCAAAACCATCATATACCCATTGATTCATGGTTTTCCATAACTCAATTACCTCTGATACGCCAGCCTCCCAATCTACAAGCATTTTTTTGGCTTCTTTTATAATTGGTGCTTCTGCTTTAGCTTGATCTTCCGTCAAGCCTTGTTCCATTAACTGTTTTATTTGATTTTTATATTCAATATCAAATTTCACGTAATAGTTACCTACTAATTTATCACCTTTTAATCCTGTTGATTCTGGTGTTTCACCATTGCCAAATTTTTTCCAAGCCAACATTGACTTACAGATATGGATTCCTCTATCGTTGATAATTTGTGTTTTATATACTTTTTTACCAGACGCTTTTAAAATTTCTGCAACAGAATATCCCAACAAATTATTTCTAACGTGCCCTAAATGCAATGGTTTGTTCGTATTTGGTGATGAATATTCTACTAAAACAGCTTTGTCTTCAGGATTTGGTTTTACAAAACCATACTTCTCATCATCTCTTATAGATGCAAAGAAATTAATATAATAAGAGTCTGAAATAACAAGATTTAAAAACCCTTTTACAACGTTAAACCGCTCTACTTCAGTAGTATTTTCAACAAGATACTCCCCTATCTTTGTACCAATTTCGACAGGGTTTCCCTTAATCTGTTTTAAGAATGGAAAAATAACAACTGTGATATCTCCTTCAAATTCTTTTCTTGTTACCTGATATTCTACTTTATCAATTGTAACATCATACAACTCTTGAGTTGCCTTTATAATTTGAGGAGTTAAGATTTGATTCAACATCATTATTATTAAATTTTATTAACACAAAGATAATCCTAATTTTATCATCTATAAAATTCTTATTTCAAAATTATTCGGTACTAAATAATTCCTTTTTAATAAGAATCAAATCATTATACCTCATCTAATTAAAAAGAAAGATATTGGATAACAATTTTTATTTTAGATATTATTAGTATATCATCAATTGTTTGAAAAAACGTTCTAACAACTACTCAAAAGTATGCATTTTGCAATTTACAAATGAGGTAGGTACCAATAAAAAAAGTCTATCAACTGATAGACTTTTTCTTGTGGGCGATGAGGGATTCGAACCCCCGACCCCCTCGGTGTAAACGAGGTGCTCTGAACCAACTGAGCTAA
>CANQRD010000070.1 GCA_947626185.1 uncultured Flavobacterium sp. | reverse complement strand
CAAAAATCTTCTCATTTCTGTCTCTTGTATTTCGGGCAATTGCCATTTTTCAATAAATTCAATCATTAGTTGCCTTCCTCTTAGTTCAATTGTTTCCTTATTCCAAACAGAATAATCTAATAATTCTAATTCCGAAAGCGTTAATCTATATTTATGTTGAATTGCATTTTGTATTTTATGTTGAATTTTTTCAAAATTACTTGCTTCATATTTATTATAAGCTAAAAACATATTTCCTAAAGAATAGCTATAACGATCTCGGTTTGCTTTTTGCATTGCATTAATGTCTTTGTAGGTACTCCTTGCCTCGTAGTCATCTTCTTCAGGATATATCAAATAAACTTTTGGCTCAGTTGACGTATTTATTTCCTGCTTATTTTCTCTACTTTTTAGAAAATAATCTAATCCAGCCCAAGTTTTAAATCGACTTCCTTTGTGAATATGACGAATTACTTCTTTCCATCTAAAATGTTCTACCCTATTATCCATTAATACATCAACTAAGTATTCATTATTATGTGATCTTCCTCTGGTATAATAATGATTAACATCCCGGTACGTTTCTTCTAAATTTAAATTCGAATTATTTCCCTGTAGTAAATAGCACATTATATTATGACGTTCAATAGCAAATAAAAGAGCTTCTATATCTTTCAATTGTTTATTGATCACCCATTGCGACAACTCTTCATTTTCTTTTGAAGGCAGATCTCTCATTAAAATAGCTAAAACTAAATTGAGCATAAATTTCCCGTATCCGCGAGGGAAATTGTAAATACTATATAAAGATTTTTGAATTGCAGGAGTATAATAATAATTAAAATCTTCATCTTGTTCTACATCGAAAGGATTGTTGATAAAATACCATAAAACTACTGCTTTTTTCATGGCTTCCAACCAAGAAACCAACTCTTTATAATTTGCATAATTGATACTTTTCTCTGATAAATCTAGTTGAAAATCAATCGAAAACAAATGCTTTTGGTAAGATTTAAAATCGTTTGAAACCATAGTTGATTTAGAAAAATATAACAACCAAAACGCTTTTAAAAAGGCATCATCATCCATGGCTTGTTGCGGATTTCTACCCAACCATTTATAAACTTCTAACCAAGTTTGATTCACTTTTTTTCTACTTCGATCAATTGTACTTGCTACAGTAAGCTGCTTAGAAACAATATACAAAACTCTGTTTTTCAAACGTTCTAAACTAGACAACTGTTTTCCCCTGAAATTTAATGTTTCAAAAACCATTGAAACATCAACAGGTCTTTCTTTTGATTCACTTAAATTGAGGATAGAGAATAATAAGGAGTGTGTAATTTTATTTATCCAAAGTTCAATTTCTGGTTGTGATAGCTTTACTATTTTATCTGCAAAAAAGTTTTTTGCAAAGGATAAATTATGAGTATAAAGTGTTTCTGTTTCTTCGGCCTGATAAGTTGTTTCATTAAAAATCTCTTTTATAAGATAATTATGTGAAGGCACATCAATATGATAACCAAAAACATATCTGCTATTTCCATTTTCTATTTTTCTAAAATAAGTCGCTTCTAATTCCTGTTTTCTATCGGTATCTTCTATTTTACCAACCAATTCTGATAATAAAATTAATAATGTAGTTAAACGTTGTTGTCCGTCCACAATATTACAACCAAAATAAGGAGTTGACTGAAGCCAAATTTTTTGTTCTTTTACCGAAAAACCTTCTTTTCGAATACTTTCAAAATCAGAAACTGTAAAATCTGTAAAAGTTAATATACCAGTAAAATGAAATGAATTTCGTTGTTGATGCGTGTTATAAAGATCATTCCACAATTCTTCAAGCTCTTTTTTACTCCATGAATATCCTCTTTGATAATCTGGAATTCTGAAAATTCGATGAGAAAAAACTTCTTTAAAGGTTACTATATTCATGGTGAATTTTACTTATTCTTTAAATGTGTAAAAATAAGCAATCTAGAAGAATTGGACTAGTTGATAGTAGCTTATAAAACATTTATTAAAAGCAGTTATAAAAAAGATAAGTTTCAGGTTTTATCATAAAACACCTCCATTTTACAGAAAGTGTATCAATATTGATCTTTTACAAAAAAGTGAATAATAATTTAGAGTTTATAAATGAAGTCGTATTGATTATTTTAGAATCAAAAAGAGGTATAGAAATTTATATCGCTCAACAACCAAAACCTATAACTTCTGTACAAAGCACTCTACAAAGATATTATTGAGCTAGATATGGCACACCATTTACCACTTCTAAAAGAGGTTTTTAATCAAAAGCTTAGACTTTATAACTTAAAATTTAGGCTAAGTTATAAAGTCTATTATTTTCATTTTTATTCAATTCATTTAACCAAACGGTTTGAAATACATCTTTTTATCACAAACGTTCGTGTATCAATTTAAAATAACTAAAAGCTTTATATAAATGTGTACCAAACCAGCTAAACATTTCACCATCAACAAAAATAGTTTTACCATGATGAGTAAATCTACCTATTTCAAAAGCATGTTCTTCTTTAAAAGGAAATGGCTCTGAAGATAGAAAGATCAGTTCTGGATCACCTTGAATTCTAATTTTTCTTAGCTCTATTTCGGGATAACGTTCTTCTCTATTCGCATAAACATTCTCAAATTTATTCAATGTAAGCAATTCATTGATAAAAGTATTGTTTCCTGCCACCATGTAAGGTTCTCTCCAAATAAAATAAGCCGCTGTAAAACTTGGTTTATTACTAACGTAAGTCATAAAATCTTTTTGAGCAAAACGAATTTTATCAATCCATTTTTTAGACTCAGTACGTTTATTGAATAATACTCCAAAATCTTCAATCATTTGTATGTTATCGTCAATTGTAACAATATCTGTAACCCAAACAGAACAAATATCTTTTAAACTTTCAACAATTTCTAAAGTATTTTCCTCTTTATTAGCAATAATAATATCGGGTTGTAGCTCTTTTATTTTCTCAATATTTACTTTTTTTGTGCCTCCTATAATTGTTTTAGTTGCACGTAAATGATATGGATGAATACAAAATTTTGTAATTCCAACTATTTCATCTTCCAATCCTAAATCAAACAATGTTTCAGTTTGAGAAGGAACTAACGAAACGATTCGCTTTGGAGTAGTTTCAAATTGATGTTCACCCCCTAGCTGATCTTTTAATTTAATCATGTTTATTTTTTAATAATTCAGCCATTTCTTGCTGTATTTTGATTGCTTCTTCTCTTGCTTTTACAGCAAAATCTTCTTTATTTGATGCATAAATAATTCCTCTTGAAGAGTTTATTAGCAGACCAACATTTTCATTTAAACCATATTTACATACATCTTGTAAATTTCCACCTTGTGCACCAATTCCCGGAACCAATAAAAAGCTATTTGGCGCCACACGTCTAATTTCTTTAAAATATTCAGCTTTTGTAGCTCCAACAACATACATTAAGTTTTCTGCTCCTTTGTATTTTTGAGAAGTTTCTATTACTTGCTCATATAATGGTTTTCTGTTAACTTCTTTTGTTTGAAAATCAAAAGCGCCTTCATTTGAAGTTAATGCCAAAAGAATAGTATGCTTATTGTTGAACGCTAAAAAAGGTTCTACCGAATCTTTGCCCATATACGGAGCAACAGTTACGCTATCAAAAGCCATATCTTCAAAAAAAGCCTTTGCATACATTGAAGCTGTATTTCCAATATCTCCACGTTTTGCGTCGGCAATTGTAAATAATTCTGGATAATTTGTATTGATATATTCTATTGTCTTTTTTAATGCTTGCCAACCTTTTATTCCATATGCTTCAAAAAAAGCAATATTTGGTTTGTAAGCCACGGCTAAATCATGTGTTGCATCAATAATTGCTTTATTAAAACTAAAGATTGGATCTTCTTCTAATAATAAAAAAGAAGGTATTTTGGCTAAATCAACATCTAGTCCTACACAAAGAAATGATTGTTTTTGTTGAATTTGTTCAATTAATTGTTGTGTTGTCATCTTGGTTGTTGCTAAGTTGTAATTGTATCTTTTTCTATTTAATATTTATGATTGGATTTATTTGAAGTAAAGCATCAATAAGTTCTTTATTATTCTTTGGTGCTATATAGATTTCATCAAACCCATATTTTATAATTAAACCTTTACTTGCCAAAGCAGGTTTAAGACCAATCCATAAAGTTTTATTAACTTGAATCTCTTTAATTTTATGAATTTCTATTTTCCCTTTTAAGTAAGTTGATTGATAAAATAAATAATTTTGATCAATCATATATTTTGTAGATAAATAAGCCCATAAAAAAATGAAAAATGGTAGAAATAAAACTAGAAATTGAATCGATATTAATCTTACATTCTCTGAAATAAAAATTACTGACAAAGGCAATAACAAAGATAGTAGAATATAAATCCAAAAATCACCTTTGTTTGCTTTAAAAATAGTCATAGTTTATTCTAAAATTAAAAAAAAGCCTCTAAAAAAAGAGGCTTTATAATATTAATATACTTCTGATTCTTTTAACTTTTCAGTATTTGATACTAATTGTAATTCATCAATAATTTTTTGGATATTCCCATTCATTACACCATCTAAATCATACAAAGTTAACCCAATTCTATGATCTGTTACACGTCCTTGTGGATAGTTATACGTTCTAATTTTAGCTGAACGGTCACCACTACTTACTTGAGAGTTACGTTTTTTAGCGTCTTCTTCTTGCTTTTTAGCCAATTCCATTTCGTATAATCTTGAACGAAGTACAGATAATGCTTTGTCTTTATTTTTATGTTGAGATTTTTCATCTTGACATTGTGCTACTAAACCAGTTGGAATATGCGTCATACGCACTGCAGATTTTGTTGTATTTACCGACTGACCTCCTGGCCCTGATGAACAGAATAAATCTATACGAACATCATTCATGTCAATATGTACATCAAACTCCTCTGCTTCTGGCAGAACCATTACCGTAGCTGCTGATGTATGCACACGACCTTGAGTTTCTGTTTGGGGTACACGTTGCACACGGTGTACTCCTGCTTCAAATTTTAATGTACCATAAACATCCTCGCCAGTTACTTCAAAGATTACTTCTTTATAACCTCCTGATGTTCCTTCATTTACATCAACAATAGATGTTCTCCATCCTTTTGATTCACAATATTTAGTGTACATTCTAAATAAATCTCCAGCAAAAATACTTGCTTCATCTCCACCAGTACCTGCACGTACTTCAACCATTACGTTTTTTGCATCTTCAGGATCCTTAGGAATTAATAAGAATTTGATTTCTTCTTCTAATTCTGGTAAACGACTTTTAGCTTCTTCTAATTGCATTTTAGCCATATCAACCATTTCTGCATCACTTCCGTCGGCTAAAATTTCGTTTGCTTCTTCTATATTGCCAGTAAGATTTAAATATTCAGCACGTTTATCAACTAACTGTTTTAAATCTTTATATTCTTTGTTCAACTGCACATAACGTTTTTGATCAGCAATTACATCTGGTTGAATAATCAAATCAGATACTTCATCAAAACGCTGTTTTATAATTTGTAATCTATCTATCATATCTGTAAAAAAGATAATTTAATTGGAACGCAAAGTTAAAAAAAAAGAGGAATATATTACTGTATTCCTCTTCAATTAGCTAATTATTATCAATTATTTTTTTATATCTACAGCAATAGACACATCTGTCCACGTTTTACCTTCGTGTAATGCTCCACAAGCTTGATGAAGTGCATTAAAAGCATCGTTTGCTTTAAAATCTTCAATGATATCAACTGATCCGTTTAATTTTACTTCATTCTCAGTAGCTTCATAAGTAAACTCTTTCTCTGTAGTAATACCGTTTGCGGTAAGATGCACTGTTACTTTACCGTCTTTAAAATCTCCAAAGAAACCATTGATATTTCCTACCATTTTTGAGAAGAAGTTCATTGCTAAAGTATTATCTCTTGCAGGATCTCCAGTATTTGCAGAACTTGTTACAATAACAAATTGTGCTCCTTTTAACTCATCTACTAAACTAGTTGCATCAGTATTTAATCCTGTCAAAGAAACTTGATCAAAAGTTCCTTTGACTCCTACTTTTTGAGGTGTTTTGAAAGCAGTCCATTCAATAGAATAAGATAACTCTTGTGTAACTGGTGTACTTACACCCTCAACTACAACTTCTTCAGTTATAGTTTCTGTATTTTTTTTACCACAAGATGTTGCGGCTAATCCTATAAACAATAGTGATAAAAATATTTTTCTCATAATTTAATAATTTAATTTACGGTTCTAATATACAAAAAGACAATGACTAATTTCTTAATTAAATTCTACTATTTTGAAAAAAATCTTCAAAAGATAGAAAGATAATTAAAGTAATAGCGCCTAAATTACAGCTTAATAATTATATATTCCGTTAACTTAAGATCTTTAATTTCTTCTAAATCACCAAATCTAAAAATTGATTTTGCTATTTCTAAAAGCCAATATATCGTTTAGTCTAGTTTCACTATTTAAATTTAAATTTTTCCTACTTTGATTTCATCAATAACTTCTGGGTTTATTAATGTCGATACATCCCCAAATTCCTTGGTTTCACCATTTGCAATAGATCGCAATATTCTACGCATAATTTTACCTGATCTTGTTTTAGGTAGTTTTTCAACAAACTGAATTTTATCTAATTTAGCTATAGGTCCAATATGACTACTAATATGTAAATTTATTTCTTTTTTTACATTTTCTCGATCGCGGTATTCTCCTTCTACTTTTAAAGTTATAAATCCGTATAAAGCATTTCCTTTAATATCATGCTTATAACCTACAACAGCACTTTCTGCAACAGCCGGATGTTCATTTATAGCATCTTCAATTGGCGCTGTACCTAAATTATGACCAGAAACAATAACAACATCATCAGCTCTACCAGTAATTCTATAATAACCTACTTCATCTCTTAATGCGCCATCTCCAGTAAAGTATTTACCCGGAAATTGGCTAAAATAAGTTTCTTTATATCTCTCATGATTGTTCCAAATTGTTCTAGCCATTGATGGCCATGGAAATTTAATACACAATGATCCATCAATTTGATTGTCATTTATTTCATTTCGCTTTTCATCCATTAACACGGGTTGAATTCCTGGTAAAGGTAAGGTTGCATAAGTTGGTTTTGTTGGAGTTATAAAAGCTAATGGAGACAATAAGATACTTCCTGTTTCTGTCTGCCACCATGTATCAACAATTGGACATTTTTTCTTACCTACATGGTCGTTATACCAATGCCAAGCTTCTTCATTTATTGGTTCTCCAACTGATCCGATAACGCGTAAACTTGATAAGTCATGGTTGTTTACGTATTTATAGTCTTCAGTCATTAAAGAACGAATAGCAGTTGGTGCAGTATAAAATTGTGTAACTTTATATTTATCAATAATATCCCAAAATCTACTAGGTGTAGGATAAGTAGGTACTCCTTCAAACATTACAGTTGTAGCTCCGTTTAATAATGGCCCATATATTATGTAAGAATGCCCAGTTATCCAACCACAATCAGCCGTACACCAAAAAATATCCTCTTCTTTATAATCAAATACATTTTTAAAAGAATAAGCTGTTTGCACCATATAACCAGCTGTTGTATGTACCATCCCTTTAGGCATTCCTGTAGATCCTGACGTATAAAGAATAAACAATGGATCTTCTGCATCCATTACCTGAGCTACATGATTTGTGGACGCTTGTTCCAATAAAGGCTCTAACCATAAATCTCTGTCTTCCTTCATGTTTATTTCTACCGCTGTACGTTTTACAACTAATACTTTAGCAACATTTTGACATTGATTTAAGGCTTCGTCTATAATTGGTTTTAAAGGAATAGATTTATTTCCTCTAAAACTACCATCAGAAGTAATTATTACTTTTGAGTCGGAATCTTCTACACGTTTTGCAACAGCCGAAGCAGAAAATCCTGCAAAAATAACGTTGTGAATTGCCCCTATTCTAGCACAAGCTAACATTGAGATGGCTAATTCAGGAATCATAGGTAAATAGATACAAACTCTATCGCCTTTTTTTACGCCTTGTTCTTTTAAAACATTTGCCATTTTGCAAACACGATTAAACAAATCATTATAAGTGATAATTTGTGCTTCGTCTTCAGGATTATTTGGTTCGAAAATAATAGCTGGCTTTTCACCTTTTTTTGCTATATGCCTATCTACGCAGTTTTTAACAATATTAAGTTTAGCATTTACAAACCATTCAAATTTTGATTCTTCCATATCAAAATTAAAAACCTTATCCCATCCTTGGTACCAAACAAAATTTTCCTCGGCAATTTTTCCCCAAAATTTTCGTGGTTCTCTAACTGATTTTTTATAATGTTTAAAATATTGTTCTAAGTTTTCTATATTGTAATAACTCATATTGTTTGATCTGATTTTATTAAATTTTGTTTCATAAAAATAAAGATAAATGCGATAAATAAAAAAAACACACAACTTTTATTTATATGCTGTGTGTTTTTTATGCTTATACTATAATTATTATAAGGAAGAAATACTTTCTTTTGCCTCTTTAAACTCTTTAATTAATTTTTCTATAATTACAGACACTGGTTCAATTTTAGTAATAATTCCTGCTATTTGACCTATTTCTAATTCTCCTTCAACTAAATCACCTTCAAACATTCCTTTTTTAGCACGACCTCTTCCTAAGTAAGTTTTTAATTCTTCTGTAGTCGCACCTTTACTATATAGTTCTTGTAAACCTTGATAAAATTCATTCTTAATCAAACGAACTGGCGCCAATTCTTTTAAGCTTACCATAGTATCTCCTTCTTCAACTTTTAAAACAGTTTCCTTAAAAGAATCATGTGCAGAACTTTCTAATGAGGCTACAAAACGTGTGCCTAATTGTACGCCGTCTGCACCAAGAATCATTGTAGCTAAAATTCCTTTTCCAGTAGCAATTCCTCCGGCAGCAATAAGAGGAATAGATATTTTTTCTCTTACTATAGGAATTAGGGTTAATGTAGTAGTTTCTTCTCTTCCATTGTGTCCACCTGCTTCAAAGCCTTCCGCTACAATAGCATCCACACCAGCTTCTTGCGCTTTTAAAGCAAATTTAGATGAACTAACAACATGAACTACAGTTATCCCATGCGATTTTAAGAATGGTGTCCAAGTTTTTGGATTTCCGGCAGAAGTAAAGACAATTTTCACGTCTTCTTCTACAATGATATCCATAATCTCCTCAATATCAGGATACAGCATTGGGACATTTACTCCAAAAGGCTTATCTGTAGCTTTTTTACATTTCTGAATATGCTCTCTTAAAACATTCGGATACATAGATCCTGCGCCAATAAGTCCAAGTCCACCTGCATTACTTACTGCACTTGCAAGTTTGTAACCACTGTTCCATATCATACCACCTTGAATAATTGGGTATTGAATATTAAAAAGCTCTGTAATTCTATTTTTATTCATTTTTTAGTTGGTTTGGTTTTAGTTTTTTACACTGATTTAGATATAACGCCAGATCCGATAAGTTCTTCACCAATATGCCAAGAAACAAACTGACCTTCTGTTATAGCAGATTGTGGTTCTTTAAATTTAACATACATTCCATTTTCTGTTTTGTGTAATATTGCTTCTTGTAACGGTTGACGATATCTAATACGAGCTAAGATATTCATTGTTTCTCCATTTTGCAAAGCCAAATCTTCTCTAATCCAATGGATTTCTTCTTCTTTTACTAATAGCGCTTTGTGAAATAGCCCTGGATGATTACTTCCTTGACCAGTATAAATAATATTTTTCTCCACATCAGTGGCAATTATAAATAGCGGTTCTTTGGTTCCTCCAACATTTAAGCCTTTTCGCTGACCGATAGTAAAGAAATGAGCTCCGTAATGATCTCCAACTTTCTTACCTAGTTCTGGCGCATAATTATAAGCTTTTGATTGAGCTTGTAATTCTTCTAAAATAGAATTGTATTCTTTTATTTCTTGAGTAAAGATTGGCGATGTGCTTGGAATTTCATAGATAAAACCGTCTTTGGGTTTTAGTTGTTGTTGCAAAAATTCTGGTAAACGAACTTTTCCAATAAAACACAATCCTTGGGAATCTTTTTTATCTGCTGTAATTAAATTTTGCTCAGTTGCTATTTTTCGCACTTCACTTTTTAATAAATCACCTATTGGAAATAAAGCTTTTGCTAATTGTTCTTGAGATAGTTGACATAAAAAATAAGATTGATCTTTACTTGGATCAATTCCTGAAAGTAATTTATATACTTTTTCTTCAGTTCCATCTTCATTTATAATCGTTTCTTCTGCTTTTCTACAATAATGACCTGTTGCTACATAATCTGCTCCTAGTTCTAGAGCAATTTTCATAAACACATCAAACTTTATTTCTCTATTGCACAACACATCTGGGTTTGGGGTACGACCATTTTCATACTCCTTAAACATATAATCTACAATTCGCTCTTTATATTGTTCACTTAAATCTACAGTTTGAAAAGGGATTCCTAACTTTTCAGCAACAATTAAAGCATCATTGCTATCTTCAAGCCAAGGACATTCATTGGAAATTGTCACAGAATCATCGTGCCAATTTTTCATAAATAAGCCTATAACTTCATATCCTTGTTCTTTCAGTAAATAGGCAGCTACACTTGAGTCTACCCCGCCTGAAAGTCCTACTACTACTCTTTTCATAATTCTTTGTATAATTGAACAAAGTTAATTGAAATCAGCCAATACAAAAATATTTTACAATAGTATTAACCCATTTTATATCATAATAAATGTTGTTTTATTTTAACGATGTTTTATAGTTGTTGCTAAAAGATATTTCATTTTAATTAAAATAAATACTGAAATGGGTTTATTGTTTATTTTTAATTAAAA
>CANQRD010000069.1 GCA_947626185.1 uncultured Flavobacterium sp. | reverse complement strand
ATATACCATATATCAAAGATATACATTTTTAGAAGCTGAAAGCTAAATGCACTAAAGTGCATAGTTTTGACTACGGTTTGTGACCAATAAAAAAGCTGTTTCATATACTTGAAACAGCTTTTCTTTTTTTCTTATATCCTTATCTCTTAATACAACTTAGGAAAACGATTAGGGTCTACCTCATGCATTAATGAATATACTTTTTCAAAAACATCTTCAACAGAAGGTTTACAGAAATAATCTCCATCTGTTCCATATGCAGGACGATGTTCTTTTGCAGTAAGTGTTTGCGGTTGACTATCCAAATAACGATATCCATTTTGTTCTTCTACTACTTTCTGTAATAAGTAAGCTGAAGCTCCACCTGGAACATCCTCATCTACAACTAACAGACGATTAGTTTTTGCTAAACTTTTTACAACATCATGATTAATATCGAAAGGAAGTAAACTCTGCGCATCAATAACTTCTACATCAATACCAATCTCTAATAACTCTTTAGCTGCCTGCTCTACTATTCTTAATGTAGAACCGTAAGAAAGAATAGTTAAATCCTTCCCTTCTTTAATAGTTTCTACAACACCAATTGGCGTTTTGAACTCACCAATATTAGTTGGCATTTTTTCTTTTAAGCGATAACCGTTCAAACACTCTATTAATAATGCTGGTTCATCAGACTCTAATAAAGTATTATAAAAACCTGCTGCTTTAGTCATATTTCTTGGAACTAAAACATGCATACCACGAATAGAATTAATAATCATTCCCATTGGCGAACCTGAATGCCAAATTCCTTCCAAACGATGTCCGCGTGTTCTAACAATTAACGGTGCCTTTTGCTTTCCTACTGTTCTGTATTGTAATGTAGCCAAGTCATCACTCATAATTTGGATGGCATACAATAGATAGTCTAAATACTGAATTTCCGCAATTGGTCGTAATCCTCTCATTGCTAATCCAATTCCTTGTCCTAAAATTGTTGCTTCTCTAATTCCTGTATCAGATACTCGATTTAATCCATGTTTTTCTTGCATTCCTTCCAACCCTTGGTTTACATCACCAATGTTTCCAGAATCTTCTCCAAACACTAAAACATTAGTATGTTTTGAAAGAATATGGTCAAAGTTGTCTCTTAAAATTACACGTGCATCAACCTCTTCTGCATTTTCGTCATAAACAGGATCTACCGCTTCTATTAACTCAGCTTTCTTATCCGAAGCTGACATTAAATGTGAACTATATTTTGGTTGAATTTTCTCGTAGTATTTTTCAACAAATTGAACTAAAAGCACTTTCGAACTTTCTTTAATAACCAAACGAAGTACTTTTCTTGCAGTTGCCATAATTTCTCTTCGAATAGGCTCCTTAATAGATTGCAATTCATCAATAAAACGCTGAATAAATACACCGTTAGTACTTTGTGCTGCTACTTGCTGTAACACTGCCACTAGTTCATTTCGTTCTTCAATAATTGGATTTAAATAATTATTCCAAGCTGCTTTTTTACCATCAAGTACTTGTTTTTTAAGATCTTTATCTAAAACATCTAATTCTTCTGCAGTAGCTAAATTAGACTCTATTATCCAATTTCTCATTTGCAATAAACAGTCTTTTTCTGCTTCCCACTCTAAACGCTCTTTACTTTTGTATCTTTCATGTGATCCAGAAGTAGAATGCCCTTGAGGTTGTGTTAATTCCATTACATGAATTAAAACAGGAACATGTTCTTCTCTTGCTATTTTTGATGCTTTAGCATAAGTTTCAACTAATGCTGGATAATCCCAACCGTTTACACGTAGAATTTCGTATCCATTTCCATTTTCATCACGTTGAAAACCTTTTAATATTTCAGAAATATTTTCTTTTGTAGTTTGATATTTCGCATGAACAGAAATTCCATACTGATCATCCCAAACGCTCATTACCATTGGTACTTGTAACACACCTGCTGCATTGATTGTTTCGAAAAAAAGACCTTCAGAAGTAGAAGCATTTCCAATTGTTCCCCAAGCTACTTCATTTCCATTAATTGAAAAATTTTCACTTTCATCTGCTTTAGGAAACTCTCTATAATATTTTGAAGCTTGTGCCAATCCTAATAAACGAGGCATTTGTCCTGCAGTTGGAGAAATATCAGCACTTGAATTTTTTTGTTGAGTTAATTTTTTCCAATTTCCGTTTTCATCTAAACTATGGGTAGCAAAATGTCCACCCATTTGACGTCCACCAGACATTGGATCATTATTTATATTGGCGTCTCCAAACAATCCTGCAAAAAACTGCTCAATAGAAAGTTCACCAATTGCCATCATAAATGTTTGGTCACGATAATAACCTGATCTAAAATCTCCATTCTGAAATGCTTTTGCCAACGCTAGTTGAGGCACTTCTTTACCATCACCAAAAATTCCGAATTTAGCTTTACCGGTTAAAACCTCACGACGACCAAGCAAACTACATTCTCTACTGATCTTAGCTATTGTATAATCTTGAATAACCTCTTTCTTAAAATCTTCAAAAGAAAGAGCTGTGTTTTTATCATTTTTACTCATCGTGTAATGTACTGTTTTAGTGGTCACGAATATAAAATATTCAAATGTAAAAAGCTAATTTCGAGCGATTGTTTATTTTTAATTCTAACGAATTCTTATTAAAGGATTATTGGGAAATAGTATAAAACTTTATTGATATTAAAATGAATTCTTAAAATTGAGCTTTCAATTGAGAAACTAATAATTTAACCGAAATAAAAAAGCCTTTGTATAATTATACAAAGGCTTTTTAAATTATTCTATAATTGTTAGGATAGATTCTGTTGAAAAACGCACCTTTTCTAAAGGCATTAACCAATCATTTTCTGTATCTCGTTCACCCATTGCTAAAATAGTCACACTTTTTAATCCTCTTTTATTTAATCCCAAAAGTTCGTCTAATTGATCATTGTGAAAACCTTCCATTGGAGACGAATCAATTCTCAATTCTGCAGCTGCTGCAATTGCCATTCCAAATGCGATATAAGCTTGACGAGCCGCATGTTCAAATTGAGCATGAATAGATAACTTTCCAAAATTAGCTTTCAATGAGTTTTTATAATCATCCATCGCTCCCTTTTCTAAAGAACGAATAGCTTCCATATTGTCAAAAACAGCATCTAAGCGCTTATCTGTATAAGAATCCCATGCAGCAAAAATCAAAACGTGCGAACAATCTCTTACTTGTGTTTGATTCATCGCAATTGGAAGCATCTTTTCTTTTACTTCTTGATTTTTAACCAAAATCATTTCAAAAGGTTGTAATCCAGATGAAGTTGGTGCCATACGAGCTGCTTCAACAACTTTGAATACTTCACTATCTGCCAATTTAACGTTGCTATTGTAACGTTTTGTAGCATATCTCCATTTTAAATTATCTAATAACATCATATTTTTTAATTTCATCTATTTAACTTTTCAAAAAATGACTCCACATTTTTTTCTATTCGCTTATGAATATCTGTGATATCCGCTTTTACAAATTTTTCTCCTAAGATATGTTCATAAAGTTCAATATAACGATCGGAAATTGTTTGAATGTATTCATCTGTCATCTCTGGCACTACTTGCCCTTCTTTTCCTTGAAAACCATTCGCCATCAACCATTGTCTAACAAATTCTTTCGACAATTGTTTTTGAGCTTTTCCACTTCTTTGTCTTTCTTCATAGCCATCTACATAAAAATAGCGAGAAGAGTCTGGAGTATGTATTTCATCAATCAAAACGATTTCACCTTCTTTTGTTTTTCCAAATTCATACTTAGTGTCCACCAAAATAAGACCTCTTTTTGCTGCAATTTCAACTCCTCTTTGATATAAAGCTCGTGTATATTTTTCTAAAGTAAAATAATCTTCTTGACTGACAATATTGCGCTCTAAAATATCTTCTCTTGAAATATCAACATCATGCAAACCAATTTCTTCTTTTGTTGATGGAGTAATGATGGGTTTGGGTAATTTATCATTTTCCTTAAGTCCATCTGGCAATGTAACACCACACAACATTCTTTTTCCTTGAGCATATTCGCGCGCTGCGTGTCCAGCTAAATAACCACGAATGACCATTTCTACTTTAAAAGGAGTACAAACTTTACCAATTGCAACGTTTGGATCGGGTGAAGCTATTAGCCAATTAGGTACAATATCCTCGGTCATCTCCATAAACCTTGTTGCTATTTGATTTAAAATTTGTCCTTTATAAGGTATTCCTTTAGGCATAATCACGTCAAAAGCAGAAAGTCTATCAGTTGCAACCATAACAAGCAAGTCATTATCGATTGTATAGACATCTCTAACCTTTCCGTGATAAGCTTTTTTTTGCTGTGAAAAATTAAAATCTGTTTGTGTGATGGTATTATTCATATATACGTATTGTGTAGTTCTTTCTTAGTAGGCTAATAATTCTTTTAGCGCTGCTTCAAACTTACCTTTTGGTAAATATTGATCTTCTAAAGCTTTCACAAATGGGATAGCTGTTTCTATACTTGCTACACGTTTTACAGGTGCATCTAAATATTCAAAGCAGTTTTCCATAATCATTGCTGATATATCACTTGCAATTCCGCCAAACATAGAGTCTTCTTGCAAAATTATAACTTTATTTGTTTTTTTAACCGATTTATATATACTTTCTTCATCTAAAGGTTGAAGAGTTCTAAGGTCAATTAAATCTGCTTTTATATTCGGATTTTTATCTAATGTTTCTAAAGCCCAATGAACACCAGCTCCAAAAGAAATAATAGTAACATCTTCTCCTTCTCTAATTAAACTTGCTTTTCCGAATGGAATAGTGTAATAATTTGTAGGAACATCTTGATAAATACTTCTGTATAACAATTTGTGTTCGAAGAAAATAACTGGATTTGGATCATTAACAGCCGTATTCATTAATCCTTTTGCATCTACCGGAAAAGCTGGATATACTACTTTTAAACCTGGTGTTTTTGTAAACCAAGCT
Source organism: uncultured Flavobacterium sp. (assembly GCA_947626185.1). GTDB lineage: Bacteria > Bacteroidota > Bacteroidia > Flavobacteriales > Flavobacteriaceae > Flavobacterium. The sequence continues at coordinate 6,086 of CANQRD010000069.1, read as the reverse complement.
TCGTTTGTTTGTGAATGAAATGGTCCAGCTTGTGTACCACCACCACAAGGCATACGGATAATTACATCGGCCTTTTCATTCCAACGATAATGTATTTTTGCTAAATAATTTACAATTGGATTAAAGCCTGTTGATACGAAATCTCCAAACTGCATTTCCATAATTGCTTTTCCACCGTTGATCGAATACCCCATTGCAGCAGAAACAATTGCACTTTCGCAAATTGGTGTATTTCTTATTCTGTCTTTTCCGAATAGGTTTACAAAGCCATCGGTAACTTTAAAAGCTCCTCCATATTCAGCAATATCTTGCCCCATTATTATTAGTTCCGGGTGACGTTCAAATGATTGTTTCAAACTTTCTGAAATTGCATCGATCAAACGAATATTAGCTTTTTCCGTTCCCATAGGAAAATCTTGATAGGTAAACGGCGCATACATATCATTTAACTCCGTTGCTAAATCAGCGACAATAGGTTCTTCCTCTTGTGTGATTTTCCAATCTGTGTCAATTTCTTTTTTGAATTCTTGGCGAATTTCTTCATCCATTGCTTCCGTAAGCACACCAATCTCTAATAAGTAATTACGATAATTTTCTACCGGATCTTTTTTCTCCCATTCATCCATCAACTCTTGTGGAACATATTTTGTACCACTTGCCTCTTCATGCCCACGTCTTCTAAATGTTAGAAATTCAATTAATACTGGACGAGGATTTTCACGCATTGACTCAGCTATTTTACTAATTTGCGTATAAACTTCTAAGATATTATTTCCATCAATTATGTGGCTTTCCATGCCATAACCAATTGCTCTATCTGCCAAATGCTTACATCTATATTGTTCGTTTGTTGGTGTAGATAGTCCATATCCGTTATTTTCAATAACGAATAAAACAGGTAAATCCCAAACTGAAGCCACATTTAATGCCTCATGAAAATCACCTTCAGAAGTTGCTCCTTCACCTGTAAATACAGCTGTTATTTTTTTCTCTTTTCTTAATTTGCTAGCTAAAGCTATTCCATCTGCAACACCTAATTGCGGACCTAAGTGAGAAATCATTCCAACAATATGGTATTCTTGCGTTCCAAAATGAAAAGAGCGTTCTCTACCTTTTGTAAATCCATTTGCTTTTCCTTGCCATTGTGAAAACAATCTGTGTAAAGGTATATTTCTTGAAGTAAACACTCCTAAGTTTCTGTGCATAGGCAATACATATTCATCCTCTTCTAATGACGCTACAATTCCTACTGAAATTGCCTCTTGGCCTATACCTGAAAACCATTTAGATACTTTACCCTGACGGATCAGAATTAGCATCTTTTCTTCAATCATTCTTGGTTTTAAGAGCTTTTTGTACAAATCAATTAAGGTTTGATTTGATAAATTTTCTCGGTTATAAGTTATATGTTTCATAATTGGCTTTAAAGTGCACTAAAGTAATTCATAAAATGTAAGATTACAAACTATAAAAATAGAGGTTTTTATAAAAAAAGCTAAGTACTTCTTAACTCGAAATTATCAACTCTAATCCGTTGGGTTTAATTAAATAATTTGAGTTTTAATATTTTTTATTCGTCTATCAAAAATGATTTTTTTGACATATTACAAATATTAAAGCTCTTATTTTAATAACCTAGATTTTTCGGCGTAATTGTTTCTAATTTCATAGTAGCAGTTTGAAATAAATCTAACCTAATAATTTTAGACAAATAATCTCTATCACCAAGTAATACACAATTAGATGATTGATTCTTTATTGAATTAGTTTCCCTCAGGTAAATTTACTGTTTCTTGTTTATTGAGTTGTTTTTAAATGTATCCGCTCGAGCAACCATACGTTTTCATAAGATTATACATCTTCACCCAACAAAGTATAAGGATTAGGATTTATCTTTAAAATAGTTATTTTGTATTTTTGATCATAAATATTGGTTTGTTCGAAAAAGCTAAGAAAATAATTTTCAATATATTTGTAAATATCAACCTCAATTATATTATGTTTTTTTATTCAATTTATTTCACTCAACAAGTTTCTTTATAATATATAATGAATAAATCACATAGCCACTAAAAGAAAAACTAGCTTTATTACTTTCATGTTTCATTTTTTTTTTGTCAATTAGCAAATAACAGCTTTAATTGAAAAGGTATGCTTTTTGCATTAGCTATATTAATCAAATATTTTATCACCTAAAATCATTTTATTTATGGACGAAAATTTTTCTCAAGAGATAAAGGATGTAATCTCTTTCAGTAAAGACGAAGCACTAAGACTAGGGCATGATTTTATTGGAACAGAACATTTTTTATTGGCTTTACTGAGAATTGAGCAGGGTGAAGCTTCATTAATTTTACAACATCTCAATACCGATATTGATTTTTTAAAACATAAAGTTGAAAACTTAACGCCTTATTCTTCAAATAAAACAGCTGTAAACGAAAAAGTATCTTTATACTTAACCAAACAAGCTGAAAGAGCGTTGCGTTTAACCTATTTGGAAATAAAAGTTTTTAAAGACTTGGAGGTAACTTCAGCTCATCTGTTATTATGTATATTAAAAAACAGCGAAGATCCTGTAACACAGATACTAAACAAACTTAATATTGATTACGACAATGTAAAGAAATACTATCAAAATTACATCGCAAATAATAACGATGAAAAAGATGGTGAAGATATTTTTCATTCTCCAAAATCAGAAACGTTTGAAGATTCAGGACAAAATGACAGTGTCGAAAATAGAAAAACTGACAACCCTACATCCAGCACTCCAAAAAAAAGCAAAACACCTGTATTAGATAATTTTGGTAGAGATTTAACTGAAATGGCTATTGAAGGAAAACTCGATCCGGTTGTTGGACGTGAAAAAGAAATTGAAAGAGTTTCTCAAATTTTAAGTAGAAGAAAGAAAAACAATCCTCTTTTAATTGGAGAGCCAGGAGTTGGTAAATCTGCTATTGCTGAAGGCTTAGCACTTAAAATTGTTCAAAAAAAGGTATCGAGAGTTTTATTCAACAAACGCGTTATTACACTTGATTTAGCTAGTTTAGTAGCTGGTACAAAATACAGAGGTCAGTTTGAAGAACGAATGAAAGCAGTAATGAACGAGTTAGAAAAAAACAAGGATATTATTTTATTCATCGACGAGATTCATACCATTGTAGGTGCTGGTGGAGCAACCGGTTCATTAGATGCTTCAAATATGTTTAAACCTGCTTTGGCAAGAGGTGAAATACAATGTATTGGCGCAACAACATTAGACGAATTTAGACAGCATATTGAAAAAGATGGCGCTTTAGAACGTCGTTTTCAAAAAATATTAGTAGAACCTACTTCAGTTGAAGAAACTATTATTATCTTGAATAATATAAAAGATAAGTACGAAAGTCACCACAATGTAATTTATACACCAGAAGCAATTGAAGCCTGTGTTAAACTTACTAGTAGATATATGAACGATCGTTTCTTGCCAGATAAAGCTATTGATGCTTTAGACGAAGTTGGATCTCGTGTACACATTACTAATATTAATGTACCTAAAAAGATTCTTCAATTAGAATCAGAGTTAGAAACTGTAAAAGAAGAAAAGAACTTAATGGTACAAAAGCAAAAATATGAAGAAGCTGCAGGATTAAGAGACAAAGAAAAAACGCTGGAAAAAGAATTAGTAACGGCTCAAGAAAACTGGGAAAAAGACGTTAAGAACAACAAAATAACCGTTACAGAAGATGATGTAGCAGATGTTGTTTCGATGATGACTGGAATTCCAGTAAACAGAATTGCTGAGAAAGAATTAAACAAACTAGCTAACTTATCGGAAGTAATCAAAGGAAAAGTTATTGGTCAAGATGAAGCTGTGACAAAAATTGCAAAAGCAATTCAAAGAAATAGAGCCGGTTTAAAAGACCCTAACAAACCTATTGGTTCTTTTATCTTCCTAGGTCAAACAGGTGTTGGAAAAACACAGTTGGCTAAGGTAATTGCAAAAGAGCTTTTTGACTCTGAAGATGCATTAATTAGAATTGATATGAGCGAATATATGGAGAAATTTGCTTTGTCTAGACTAATTGGAGCACCTCCTGGATATGTTGGTTATGAAGAAGGTGGTCAGTTAACAGAAAAAATTAGAAGAAAACCTTATAGTGTAATTCTTTTTGATGAAATTGAAAAAGCGCATCCTGATATTTTCAATATGTTACTGCAAGTGTTAGATGATGGACATTTAACTGATAGCTTAGGAAGGAAAGTCGATTTTAGAAATACTATTATAATTATGACGTCTAACATAGGAGCACGTCAATTGAAAGACTTTGGACAAGGAGTTGGTTTTGGAACACAAGCAAAAAAAGAACAAAGTGAGCAACACAGTAAATCTGTAATTGAAAACGCATTAAAAAAAGCTTTTGCACCAGAGTTTTTAAATAGAATTGATGATATTGTAGTATTTAATTCATTAGAAAAAGAGCATATTAATACTATAATATCAATTGAATTAGAGAAACTGCACCAACGCATAACAGACCTTGGTTATAAGCTAAAAATAACAGAAGCAGCAGAAAATTTTATTGCAGAAAAAGGTTTTGACAAACAATACGGTGCTCGACCATTAAAAAGAGCAATTCAAAAGTATGTAGAAGACCCAATTGCTGAAGAAATTGTAAATGCTAAATTAATTGCTGGCGATACAATTACTTTAGATGCTTCAAAAGATGAAAAAGCCGAAGCTTTAGTTATCAAAATACGCTCAAAAAAACCTGCTAAATAGCAGGTTTTTTACTTCTTAAAATAGACAGTATCCAAAAAAAACTATTTACAATGAAAACCAGTAGGTAAAATTATCAAAGACCAAGGACTTTTAGAAGGTTTAAAAACCGAGAAGACCTAAGCAAATTATTAAAAGAATTATACTCTGATTTATTAGAAACTATGTTACATGGCTAGCTCGAAGCACATTTGGGCTATTCTAAAAGGGCAAAAAGTAATAATTCCAATGCTCGTAATGGGTCCTCTTCTAAGCGATTGAAAAGTGAGTTTGACGAATCTGTAATTGAAGTTCCTCGAGATCGCGATGGTAGTTTTGATCCCATTATTGTTTCCAAACATCAATCTAAAGCAGCTCCTGTTAAAAATATGATTATTTCTTTATACGCCAAAGGAATGAGCGTTTCCGACATTGAGCAGGAGCTTTATAAACTACACGATTACAAGTTATCTGCATCATCCATTTCCATTATCACTGACAAAGTAAATCAACAAATACTTGATTGGCAAAATCGTCCGTTAGAATCGATTTATTATATTGTCTGGATGGATGGTATCGTTTTTAAAGTTCGTAATGCAGGTAAAGTGATTAATAAAACCATTTATCTAGCTGTAGGTTTAAACCGTGATGGACACAAGGAAATTATTGGAATGTGGCTAGGGAAAAAAGAATCAGCAGCCTTTTAGCAAGGGAGTGATGACCGATTTGAAAGCTCGTGGTATAGAAGATATTTTAGTTACAGTAACCAATAATTTAAACGGATTTACTCAAGCAATAACCAATATTTTTCCAGAAGCAAATACGCAAATATGTGTGGTGCATTAAATTAGAAATTCAGCCAGATACGTAGTTTGGAAAGATAAAAAAGAGTTTACTTCTGATATAAAACTTATTTACAATGCACTCAATCGAGAAATAGCAGCCCATCAATTAGACCGTTTTGCAGAAAAATGGAATCAAAAATATCCCTATGTGATACAATCTTGGAAAAATAATAGGGAAAAACTTACCGTATTTTTTGACTTTCCAATAGAAATTAGAAAAATTATTTACACCACCAATTTAACTAAGAATTTAAATGAAAAAGTAAGAAAATACACCAAAAACAAGATGGTATTTCCTACCGGTGAATCATTGAAAAAATAGGTATATCTATCTTTAATGCAAATGTCAAATAAATGGACACAACCTATTCATAATTGGGACGTAATTTTAAATCAATTTTCAGCTATATTTGAAAAAAATGGTTCAACTGTAAAAACAGTCAAACCCACCTTAAATACGTTTACACAAAATTCTGGACAGTGTCAGCCCAAGCAGA
>CANQRD010000068.1 GCA_947626185.1 uncultured Flavobacterium sp. | reverse complement strand
CAGGCTAAGTTAGCAAATTCAAAATGTGGTATAATAAAAAACGTAGACATTTTTACTTAAACTAATAGAGAATAAACGAGTTTAATTAAATATTAATAAAGCTGCTTAATTAATTGTCAAAATTTCATCAGGGTATCCAATGAATTATTTTTTAATTCAATATTATATCTTATTTAATATGTAATCATAGAGAGAAATTAATTAATAATTAGTAAATTTGAGTAACTAATTAAGTATATAGGAATATGAAAAGAAAAATTTTATCAGTAGTTGCTGTAGCTGTGTTAACAACAGTTGTATTAGCAAGTTGCAAAAAAGAAACTAAAGCATCTGAGGAAATTTCTACAGAGCAAGTAGTAACAACGACAGAAGAAGAAAATGTTGTTATTGATCAATCTAATGCCAAAACTAGCTTAAATTGGCCTGGTACCTATAAAGGAACTATTCCTAGCGCAGATGGAGAAGGAATCGATGAAACAATTAATCTAAATGAGGATGGTACTTTTAAATTAGTACAACATTTTATTGGTAAAAAAGATGGACATTATGAAGAAGAGGGAACATTTGAATGGGATGCTTCAGGCAATTCTGTAATTCTAACCTCAAAATCCGGTGAAAAAATACAAGCGAAAATCCAAGAAGGTAGTTTGTTGTTATTGGATCAAGAAGGTAATATAATTAAAGGAAAATTAGCAGACAATTACCGTTTAACTAAACAGTAATTAATTGTTTTTTTAATATTAAAATAAGGTTAAAGATAGCTATCTTTAACCTTATTTTTAGTTGATCAGTTTTTTTACTCTCTTAATATCTAATAGCTGGCTTTTTAGGTTGAAAATGATAAGTGCTAATACCAACTATAAGATTAGTAAAGAAATTATAGGAGATCTATGTTTAGAGTCTTCTACTTAATATATTTTTTTTAATTTATCCTTTACAGTTTCAATCACAGATCTTTTCTTTAGTAGAATTTTATTAGACATACTCATGAGTGAGTTATTTCTATCTATTTCTTATATTAAAGGTAACAACCAGTTCTACTTACCTCTAAAACCTTACACATAATTCTAATCGGAAATTCATGTTCATGATTTAATATGAACAAGTAAATCATTTGCCAGTCTTTTGAGAAAATGCCGATTGATTTTTTAATATTTCATGTTCTAATTCAACAGCAGCTAAGTTCTTTTATTCTTTCTTATTCTGGAGCAAGCTTTTGTTTATTATTTATACACCAAGGTGGCACTTATTCGAAGTTCATGAGCTAATTCTGATTGGTTTGTTCTTTCCTTCGTCAGTTCAACGGCTTGTTTCTTAAAAGCAACATCGTAGGTTCTTCTAATTCTTTTCATAAGTCAAAAGATAAGTTTTTATACTTAAAAAGATGTCCAGGCTAAGTTACCAAGTCCATCCAAGCTAAATTACTAAGTCCACTACTTAGTTGTAATACTCATAAGATACTTTTGTAATTTGCAAGAAAGTTATCCATTGGTAATTTTTGGATCGAATATTGAGTCTAGTGCTCATTATTATGAATAGACATTTTTTTATTGCCTATTCATAATGCACAACGGGTCTTTGTTATATATTTGTTGGAAAGTAGTAGAAAATGACAAAAGTAGTCTTTATAACAGGTGGTTCATCTGGAATAGGAAAATCAATAGGAGAATATTTATTATCAAAAGGTTTTATTGTTTACGGAACAAGTAGAAATCCAGAAAAAGTTAGCAATTCAAAAATAGCATTAGTGCAATTAGATGTTCGCGATGAAGAAAGTATTTGCCAAGCAATTGATCAAGTAGTAACTAAAGAAGGAAGAATAGATGTATTGATAAACAATGCAGGAGTTGGTATTACTGGCGCTATCGAAGAAGTACCTACCAATGAAATAATCAACAATTTTCAAACTAATGTTTTTGGACCAATTGCTGTTATTAAAGCAGCATTACCAGGCATGAGAAAACAAGGAAAGGGATTAATTATTAATATTACTTCAATTGCTGGATATATGGGGTTACCATTTAGGGGTTATTATTCTTCATCTAAAGGGGCTTTAGAAATCATTACAGAATCTCTTCGTATGGAACTAAAACCGTTTAATATAGAAGTGACTAACGTTGCACCTGGCGATTTTGCTACAAACATTGCAGCTGGAAGATATCATGCACCTGTAATTAACAACTCGCCTTATGAAGAGGTTTATAAAATGTCTTTAAAAATGATGAATGATCACGTTGATAGTGGAGGAGATCCAGCTGAAATGGCAAAAGTTATTTACAAAATTATTCAAACAGATAAACCTAAAGTTCGTTATGTAGTTGGGGAACCAATGCAAAAACTATCTTTGTTATTAAAGAAGATTTTGCCTAGTAAAATATACGAGAGATTATTAATGAATCATTATAAAATTAAAGGCTAAAAATAAAAGAAGATCTTGCTTAAATGGCGAAATTTAATTGTATTTTTGACGTTCAACATAACACATATTTTAAGTTTAAAATTATGAAATTTTTTATCGACACCGCTAATTTAGAGCAAATTAAAGAAGCAGAAATGTTAGGTGTATTAGACGGAGTGACTACCAATCCTTCTCTAATGGCAAAAGAAGGCATTACTGGAGCAGAAAACATTTTAAATCATTACAAAGCAATTTGTGAAATTGTTGAGGGAGATGTTAGTGCTGAAGTAATTGCTATTGATTATGAAGGAATGATTAAAGAAGGAGAAGAACTAGCTGCTTTAAATCCTCAAATTGTTGTAAAATTACCAATGACAAAAGAAGGAGTAATGGCTTGTAAATATTTTTCTTCAAAAGGAATTAAAACAAACGTTACTTTGGTTTTCTCTGCAGGTCAAGCGCTTTTAGCAGCTAAGGCAGGTGCAACATATGTTTCTCCTTTTATTGGTCGTTTAGATGATGTTTCTACAGATGGTCTAGTTTTGATTGAAGATATTCGTCAAATCTATGATAACTACGGATATGAAACACAAATTTTAGCAGCGTCTGTTCGTCACACAATGCACATTGTAAACTGTGCTAAAATTGGAGCAGATGTAATGACAGGACCTTTATCCGCAATTTTAGGCTTATTAAAACATCCATTAACTGATAATGGTTTAGCTCAATTCTTAGCTGATTACGCAAAAGGGAATAAATAATCCTTATACAAACTAAAAAAATCCCATTGATAATTCAATGGGATTTTTTAAATACTTAAGATATAAATGTTAAAAATAGATTTAATATTATGGCATTTAAAATATCTATAAAAAATGCACCTACTAAAGGTATAATTAAAAAAGCTTTATACGAAGGACCAAATCGATTTGTTACAGCTTGAATGTTGGCCACCGCAGTTGATGTAGCGCCTAGGCCAAAACCGCAGTGTCCTGCACTAACAACAATTGAATCATAGTTTTTTCCCATCCAACGATAAGTAATGTTTGCTGCAAATAGTAGCATCATTATTACTTGGATAAGTAAAATTAATAGTATTGGAAGTGCTAAATCTACAATTAACCATAATTTTAAAGACATCAAAGCACAAGCTAAAAATAAAGATAAACCAATGTTTCCTACAACATCAATTGTAGTACTATTTACTTGTTTTTTCATCAAATGTGTAAGTATGTTTCGCAAGATTACTCCAATAAATAAACACCAAACAAAAGAAGGTAATTTGAAGGAAAATTGAGAATTCCATTCAGCAAGAAAATTTCCAAAAACCAAGCATATTGCTAGTAATGTAATTGTAAGCATCAGCGTTTGATAAGTTATTTTTTTATCGTTTGTTAATGAAGCCTCGTTGCCTAAATCATCATGTGTTTCTTCTTGCATTTTAATTTCTTCAGGAGTAAGTTCCTTGTAATTATTTTTTTTCAATAAAAAATAAGCCAATGGTCCACCTATTGAACCACCAAAAATAAGTCCAAAAGTAGCACAGGCCATTCCAATTTCTTTAGCACCCATCAAAGGATTACTACTTAATGCAAAATCATTTGCCCAAGCACCTGCAGTTCCATGGCCACCAGTTAATGAAATAGATCCGGCTATTAATCCAAAGCGAAGATCTAGATTTAGTAAATTTGCTAATAAAACACCAAGGGTATTTTGACATATAATAAATAATGCAGCAATAAATAAAAAGATCAATAATGATTTACCTCCTTTTGCAAGCTTTAAAAAATCGGCATTAAGTCCGATTGATGAGAAGAAAATCAACATCATACTTTGTTGAAGAGATTCATTAAACGTTACATCTAAATTAAAAACAGAATGAAGTAGCCATGTTAAAATAGCTATTAAAAACCCACCAACAACCGGTTCAGGAATATTGAATTTTTGTAAGAAATTTATTTTAGAAACTATAAAATGTCCTATTAAAAGAACAAAACAAGCAAACATTAATGTTTCGTATATTCCAAAATCCATAATTAAATCTTTTAATATTAAATGAATAATTACAAATATACATTAATAGGGTAAAAAACAGTTATTTTATTCACTTTTGATGATTTTAGCCTAGTCAATATAGTCAATGATTCTTTTGTAATAAACAATGTGGATTTCTTACTAATGATATAATAAATAAGATAGTTTAAAAAATGGGAGAAAAACTATTTTGTAGTCTAATCGAAATAACTATTTTTGCATATGCAACACAATGTACTTATTTTAGATTTCGGTTCGCAATATACTCAGTTAATTGCGAGAAGAGTTCGCGAATTGAATATATTCTGCGAAATATTACCTTACAATAATTTACCAGAAGATTTGTCGTTTTATAAAGCGATAATTTTATCAGGAAGTCCTTATTCTGTGCGATCTGAAGAAGCATTACATCCAAATTTAGAAAATATAAAAGGAAAAATGCCTTTACTAGCTATTTGTTATGGAGCACAATATTTAGCACACTTTTTTGGTGGAGAAGTAGCTCCTTCAAGTACTAGAGAATATGGAAGAGCAAATCTTGATTTTATTGCTGATGATCCTTTTTTAAAAGGCATTCCTACAAATAGTCAGGTATGGATGAGCCACAGTGATACAATTAAAACATTGCCTACAAACGGTATTTTATTGGCTAGCACAAAAGATGTAAATAATGCAGCTTATAAAATCGAAGGCGAAACTACTTATGCAATTCAATTCCATCCAGAAGTTTATCACTCAACTGATGGTACTCAATTACTAAAGAATTTTTTAGTTGATATTGCTGGTTTGGAGCAAGATTTTACACCTGCTTCTTTTGTTGACGAAACCGTAGCTGATTTACGTAAAAAGATCGGAAATGAAAAAGTTGTTTTAGCTTTATCTGGTGGAGTAGATTCAACCGTGGCAGCTGTGTTATTACACAAAGCAATAGGTAAAAACTTATATTGTATTTTTGTAAATAATGGGTTATTGCGCAAAAATGAATTTGGCAATGTTTTACAACAATACAACGGTATGGGCTTAAATGTAAAAGGAGTAGACGCATCTGCTCGTTTTATGGAAGCTTTAGCTGGTGTTGAAGATCCGGAAACAAAAAGAAAAATTATCGGTAGAGTATTTATTGAAGTATTTGATGATGAATCAAAATTAATTGAGGATGCGACTTTCTTAGGACAAGGAACAATTTATCCAGATGTTATTGAATCTATTTCAGTAAAAGGACCTTCAGCTACAATTAAATCTCACCATAATGTTGGTGGGTTACCTGACTTCATGAAGTTGAAAATTGTAGAACCATTACGTATGTTATTCAAAGATGAAGTGCGTAGAGTAGGAGCTTCATTAGGAATTGACCCTGAATTATTAGGACGTCATCCGTTCCCAGGACCTGGTTTAGGTATTCGTATTCTTGGAGATATTACTCCAGAAAAAGTTAATTTATTACAAGAAGTTGATGCAATTTTTGTTGAAGGTTTAAAAGAGCACGGATTATATAATTCTGTTTGGCAAGCTGGAGCAATTTTATTACCAGTTAATTCTGTTGGAGTTATGGGAGATGAGCGTACTTATGAAAAAGTAGTAGCATTAAGGGCTGTTTCATCTACTGATGGTATGACTGCAGATTGGGTTCACCTTCCTTATGAGTTTTTAATGGAAATTTCGAACAAAATTATTAATAAAGTAAAAGGCGTTAATAGAGTTGTTTACGATATTAGTTCAAAACCACCTGCAACAATTGAGTGGGAATAAATGAAAAATAAATAAGTCGTTGTATATTTGTATACAGCGACTTTTTTCGCTTTTATAAATTGTGATTATGAAAAAGAAATTTATTGTAGCTTTTGCAGCATTTGCTTTAATAAGTAGTTTAAGTTTTGGACAAGAGTCTAATTTTATAGAATATCAAGTAACTAAAGGAGAAACAATAAGTAAAATTGCCAGAAACAACAAAGTTTCTGTTAGTGAAATACTAAGTTTAAATCCTGATTATAAAACAGGAATTAAAGAAGGAGATATTATTAAGATTCCATCAAATAAAGCAACTCAAAATACTTTAGTATCAACAAAGGCTACTAATGAGGTAGTTAATAATTTGTCTGAAAGAAAATCTTATTTAGTAGAGCCTAAGGAAACATTATTTGGTATAAGTAAAAAATTTAATGTTTCTGTAGAAAATCTTTATAAATGGAATCCCAGCTTGCAAACTGATGGTTTAAAAGCAAATACAATTATTTATTTATCCCCAGAAATTGATGCTGCTTCAAATTATAAAGAAATTGTTGTTGAATCAAAACAAACACTTTATGCATTAGCTAAAGGAAACAATGTCTCTATTGAACAATTAATAAGCATAAATCCTGAGTTAAAAGATGGGTTGAAAGTAGGACAAACAATAAAGATTCCTACGTCTAGTACAACATTGTCATTAAAAAGCACTAGTAGTACTTACGAATCTAAAAAAGAAATGGCTGTTTCAGTTCCGACTACAAGCACAATTTCTAATGGAAAATACATGACTGTAACAGTTGAGCCAAAGCAAACTGTTTTTAGCTTAAGTAAAGAATATGCTATTTCACCAGAAGATTTTTTAGCACTAAATCCAGAGGTAAGAAGAGGATTAATTGTAGGAATGCAAATTAAAGTGCCTGCTAGCGAAATAACTAACATAACTTCCAACAACGCAGTTTCAAATAAAGCAAACACATTATTTTCTGTAAGTTATACTAACTTTAGTACAAGTTTAGATAAAAGTACTACTAAAGAATTAGCTTTGATGTTACCTTTTAATGTTTCCAGATTAGGAGATAATTTAGAAGAAAGGATGAAAGTGGATGGATTTCTAAATATGACAATGGATTTCTATTTAGGAGCTAGACTTGCTATTGATAAAGCTTTAAGTATGGGATTACCACTAGTTTCTCGAGTTTACGATTCAAATGAAACAAAGTCTTCTTCAGATGTAAAAACTATTTTGAACGAAAGAGAATTTGCAACTACAGATGCTATAATAGGACCTTTTTTTCAAAGTAATGTTGATGAAGCCATAAAAGCATTGCCAAATAAAGATGTCATTTTATTTTCTCCATTATCTAATGAAAAAGCAAGTCCTTCTAATCAATTAGTTCAAACAATGCCTAATGGTGATGTATTGAAAAAAGCACTTTTAGATTATTTTATAAAATCGAATTCAACTATCACGGTAATTATAGATCCAAAAAGAATATCTACAAAACAATTTATGCAACGTTACTATCCTTCAATTAAAGTAATTGAAACAAGTGCTATTAAGGATATTGATAAATCACTAAGTCCAAATAAAAACGATGTGTTTATTTTAGATTCTAGTAGTATTGAAGCTGCGTTGTTATTGACAGATAAATTAAAAGGAAAAGCAAACTCAAATACTATTACCGTTGCTTCGTTTGATAAAAATGATGCTTTTGATTACAGCGAAATTAAAATTGAAACATTAATAGCTCTTAATTACACTTTTCCTTCTGTAACTAGAGATAGTCATTCAACAAGTGATATAAATTTTATAAAAGAATTTAAAGCGCAAAATAATGTTTTACCTAATCGTTTTGCTACAAGAGGATACGATGTTACATTAGATATTATTTTTAGATTGTTTCAAAAAGATGGCTTTATGGCTACATTGAATAGTAAAAGTACAGAAATAGAAAATAAATTTTCGTACACTAGAACTCCTGAAGGAACAATTAGAAATACAGGAGTCTATATCCTTCAATACAATAATGATTTAACCGTAACCGTATTAGAATAATGTTATCAAAAATTACATATTTAGGCAATTTAAGAACAGAATCTGTTCATATTCAATCAGGTAATCAAATTATTACCGATGCACCAATCGATAATCATGGTAAAGGAGAAGCTTTTTCTCCAACTGACATGGTTACAAATGCAGTAGGAGCATGTGCAATAACCATTATGGGAATTAAGGCAAATGAACTAGGAATAGATTTAATTGGTTCTACAATAAATGTATATAAAGAAATGCAATCAGAACCAAGAAGAATAAAAAAAGTAACCTTGCATTTTCATTTATTGAGTAACGCATCTAAAAAAGAAAGAATAATTTTAGAACGTGTAGCAATGCACTGCCCAGTGTTATTAAGTTTAAATGAAGAAATAGAAAAAGAAATAATTTTTAATTGGACAGATAAATAGTGATTTCTGATCAACAAGCTTTAATTGCTTTAGCTAGAGCAAAAATGCCCTTTGGAAAATATGAAGGTAGGTATTTAATTGACCTACCTGAATATTATGTTGTTTGGTACAAAAATAAAGGCTTTCCAAAAGGAAAGCTTGGTGAACAATTAGCACTTATTTATGAGATAAAATTAAATGGTTTAGAAATTTTACTTAGAAATATCAGAAATAAGTTTTAATATTGACAAATCTAAAATAGATATCTCAAAGCTTTGCGATAATTTGCAAAAAGTAAAGAAATTTCTATTATTTTAATTTATAAAAACAATATTTTACAGAATTATTAAAGCTTTTGTACTTCTTTATTTTATGTATTAAACAAAAGTAATAATAAGAAGAAAATAAATGAGGTTATTTAGAATAAGTGAGTTAATAATTTACTCGTTTTCTAGTAATTTATCCTTCATTTATTATGAAAGCATATAAAATATAATTAATTTTGTAAATGTTTATTAAACATATTTATATTATGGTAAATGATTTATTTGACAGAATACAAAAGAACAAAGGACCATTAGGAAAATGGGCTTCACAAGCAGAAGGATATTATGTTTTTCCTAAGTTAGAAGGACCTTTGGCTAATCGTATGATGTTTCATGGGAAGGAAGTTATCAATTGGAGTATTAATGATTATTTAGGTTTAGCAAATCACCCAGAAGTTAGAAAAGTTGATGCAGAAGCAGCAATAGAATATGGAGCAGCATATCCAATGGGGGCTCGTATGATGTCTGGACACACTTCAATTCACGAACAACTTCAAGATGAATTAGCTGCTTTTGTACATAAAGAAGCTGCTTATTTATTAAACTTCGGTTACCAAGGTATGGTATCTATTATTGATGCTTTAGTAACAAAAAACGATGTAATCGTTTACGATGTTGATTCTCATGCTTGTATTATTGATGGTGTTCGTTTACATATGGGTAAACGCTTTACATACAAACACAATGATATTGAAAGTTTAGAAAAAAACTTAGAGCGTGCTACAAAAATGGCTGAAACTACTGGAGGAGGTATTTTAGTAATTACTGAAGGTGTTTTTGGAATGCGTGGTCAACAAGGAAAATTAAAAGAAATAGTTGCTTTAAAAGACAAATATAACTTTAGATTACTTGTAGATGACGCACACGGATTTGGTACTTTAGGAGCTACTGGTGCTGGTGCTGGTGAAGAGCAAGGATGTCAAGATGGTATTGATGTTTACTTCTCAACATTTGCAAAATCTATGGCAAGTATTGGAGCTTTTGTAGCTGCAGACAAAGACGTTATTGACTATTTAAAATACAATTTACGTTCTCAAATGTTTGCTAAATCCTTACCAATGATTTTTACTATTGGAGCTTTAAAACGTTTAGAATTATTACGTACCCAACCTGAACTTAAAGCTAAGTTATGGGAAAACGTAAATCTATTGCAAAACGGATTAAAAGACAGAGGTTTCAATATTGGTGATACAAATACTTGTGTAACTCCTGTTTATTTAGAAGGAAGTATTCCAGAAGCAATGGTAATGGTAAATGATTTACGTGAAAATTATAATATTTTCTTATCAATTGTTGTATATCCAGTTATTCCAAAAGGTATCATATTATTAAGAATGATTCCTACAGCAACTCATACAGTTGAAGATATTAATGAAACTTTAGCAGCTTACGAAGCAATTCGTGAAAAGCTAGAAAATGGAACTTATAAGCGTATTGCACAAGAAACAACGGTAGATGTTTCAAATGCATAAAACTTTAAGCATAAAAAAGCTATTAATTTTACACTGGTTCCAAAATAGTCTAATTTTTTGGACCAGTGTAATTTTTTTATAATGATATCATCAAAAGCACTATTGCAATTAAAGCTAATAATAAACCAATAACATTCATTCGATTAAGTTTCTCATTAAAAAATAAGTAACCTATCAAGGTACCTAATAAAATTACTCCGAAATTCATTCCTGCAAAAACAATCGTTGGATTTTCAGTAAATGCACTATGCGCTTTTAAATAAAAAAAGATATTTATAAAATTTAAAATTCCAACAGAAACACCACCAAATAATGTAGACTTTGAAAGTTTAATTACTTCTTTTCTTTCAAAAAAGATACAATAAAAACTAGTAAATAGCAAAGCAGTTGCAAAAACGAAGAACAAACTACTTTTATAGGGCATAGCAGAATATAAAGCTAACTTCTTAAAAAAGATGTCTATTACACCAAAACCTATAAATACACTTACTAAAGGAATTAAAAAGTTGTTTGATTTTTTTTCTTTAAGAGATGCTTTGTTTAAAATGAAATAAATAGCTATTAATCCAATAGTTAAAGCTACATACCTCGTTGTATTAAACTGTTCTTTAAATAAAAATATAGAAGATAAAATTGGAATTAATAGCGATAAACGTTGTGCGATATCAGTTTTAATAATTCCAGTATTTTTTATTGAATAATACTGAGCAAGAAATATAGTTGGTAATAAAAAACCTAAAGCTAAAATTGTTGAAAATGGTAAATTATTTGGAATTTTAGTTAGATCTACGTCAAAAATATAATAAGATAAAAATGAAGTAACAATATAATTAATTAAAATTATAAGAAAAATATTTATATTATAGTTCTTTAAAATTTTAAAAAGTACTCCAACAGAAACACTTCCAATAATACTTAAAATAAGGTAAAGCATAATTAACAAGAATTAATCAACCAAAGGTAGAAAAGCAAACAAGAAGAAGAAAATAATATTCATAATTATTGATAATACCTATAAATTACCTCTTTT
>CANQRD010000067.1 GCA_947626185.1 uncultured Flavobacterium sp. | reverse complement strand
CCTTAGCTCAGTTGGTTAGAGCATCTGACTGTTAATCAGAGGGTCCTTGGTTCGAGCCCAAGAGGGGGAGCAAAATATAAAAAGCCTTACAGAAATGTAAGGCTTTTTTTGTTTATTTCGTCAAAGCGTCGTGCTTTGCTTGAGTTGTTGTTAATTGAAATTCTAAATTGCTGATTTTTGTTTGCATTTTGTGTAATCTCTGTTTTTCTTTTAACTCTTTTACAGGTGCAATTTTTCCTTTTATTAGCTGATTAGATAATTTTTCACTTCTTTTTTGATAAGTGTTTTTCGTGCGATTTAGTCTGTTTGTAATTTTTGCTAATTTTTTTTGAGTTTTTTCGATTTCTTTTTGGTGTTTTAATTCTGATTTTTGCTGAGCCTTTATTTCTGCTTGTTTGCGATTAAATTCCTTTAAGTCACTTTTATTAGTAATCTCCATAGCAGGAGTAATAAGGGCTTTATTAGTTTCTTCTACTGGAACTTCCTGAGCTTGGATGGCTAATGCGCCAAAAAATAAAATTGTGCTTAGTAAAACTTTTGTTTTCATAGTTTTGATTATGGATTTTGCTTTTTATAGGTATATATCAAAAAAGATGCCGTTTTTAATTTATCTGTCAAATTAAATTTTAGCTTTTTGCTTAAAAAATATTGGAAAGGCTAAAAAAGATAATGCACCTAGAATGACTATAATGGCTGTTTGTGTAGACCATAATATCCATCCAAATGCAGTACCTGCTACTAAATTTATATTGTAAAGCACTAATAGTTCAGCAATTATTAATGGAAACGCACCAAATCCTCCATTGGTAAACGATACTGCAAAACTGCCTGCTATAAAAGCAGACATAAGCATTGGAAATGTTAAGGAGTCGGTTTCTTTAATTGCCAATGTTCCAAAATAAAATGTAGTGATATATCCTCCCCAAATAATGAACGTGAAGAAAAGAAAAGCCTTTTTATTAGGCATTTTGTATAGGCTAATAATTCCCTCAACTAATCCTTTTAGCTTCTGTTTGATAATCAGTATTGGTTTCCATTTAGTGTAGATGAATATAAGTGCTAAAAGGATAAATACAATACTTAGCATACTTGTTAAAACAAGTAGTTTTTCTACAGGAATTCTGTCTAACAGGAATTGTTTTAATAGGTCATATTGTAGTGCTAGAGCAGAAAATACACAAAGCATTAAGCAAATTAGGTCTACGATTCGTTCAGATACAATACTGCCAAAACTTTTGTCAAAAGGAATTTTTTGATAATTCTGTAGAATAATAGCTCTTGTTACTTCGCCAGATTTAGGAATGGTAAGATTGAGTAGGTAACCAGCATTAATTGACATAAAGTTAATTAATGTATTGGATTGATATCCCATATAGTTTAAAGAGTATTTCCAACGATATGCTCTTGCCCAAATACTTAGCAGAGAAAAAAAAGAAGAAACAAGAATAAATTTATAATTAGCATTTTTAAAGTGTTTTACTATTTCTGCTAATTGCTCTTGGGTAAATTGATGGTAAGAGTAATAAATCAAAAAAACTCCCAGTATTAGTGGGAGCATGATATTGATAGTTTTTTTAATCCTCTTATTCAATTGAATGATTTAGGTTAAAGAGTTGTTTTCTTCATTTGGAAATACAATAGATGGTTTAAAGGCTTTAGCTTCTTCAAAATCCATTATACCATAGGAAATGATAATTACTATATCTCCTTTATGTACTTTTCTTGCAGCAGGGCCATTTAATGTTATTTCTCCGCTATTTCTAGGTCCAGGAATAGCATAAGTTTCAAAGCGTTCACCATTGTTGATGTTTACAATAGAAACTTTTTCGCCTTCAATCATGTTGGCTGCTTCTAAAAGAGCTTCGTCAATTGTAATACTTCCAATATAATGTAAGTCAGCACCTGTTACAGTTACACGATGAATTTTCGATTTTACTACTTCAACTTGCATTTTGCGATAATTTAGTTTAAAGATAAATTGTCTATTAATCGAACATTTTCAATGTGCGCAACTAGAAAGGCTCTGTATTTTTTACCTTCTACTTTATGGGTAGTTGGTAACAAAGTTTCTTCGTCAGCAATTGTAAAATATTCGAGGTCAAAGTTAGGATTATTTTTAAATTGTAACTCTACAAACTCATTGACTTTTTGAATATCTTCATTTTCAAACAATTTCTTAGCTTTTATTAAGGTTTCATATAAAAAAGTAGACTTGTTTAAACCTTCTGTGGAAATGCGTTCGTTTCTAGAACTCATGGCTAATCCATCATTTGTTCGGTAGATAGGGACTCCAATAATGGTAATTGGTAGTTGGTGTTTATCAACTAGTTTTTTAATTATTTGCAGCTGCTGGAAATCTTTTTCTCCAAAATAAGCTTTGTTTGGCTGTACAATTTCAAATAATTTTTTTACTACAGTGCCAACTCCATCAAAATGTCCTGGTCTATTTGCACCTTCCATTTGTAAATCTAATCCGTCAAAATCAAAGGAAGTTGCAAAAGTGTTTCCGTTGTAAATTTCGTCTACCGAAGGTGCGAAAATGATGATTTTGTCAGATAAAGACTTAATTTTCAAGGCGTCTCTCTCCAAGGTGCGAGGATATTTTTCTAAATCTTCTTGATTGTTGAATTGAGTTGGATTTACAAAAATACTGACTACAGTGCAATCATTTTCTTTTAAAGATTGTTCTATCAAATTGAGATGCCCATCATGGATAGCTCCCATTGTAGGTACAAAACCTATCGACTGCTTATTGTTTTTAAAAGTCGATAAATAATCTTGTAATTCGACTTTTTTATTGAGAAGAAACATTTGCTTTATGTTTTAAATAATGGCAAAATTAGTTAATTAAGGAAATAACTCCATAAAAATTCGTAAATTTGCACTGTTTATTTATTTCACAGAAACTATTTTGAAGATGAAAGATAAGAGGATATTGTACGTATCATCTGAAGTGGTACCGTATTTAGCAGAAAATGAAGTTTCATTAATGTCTTATGATGCTCCAAAAATGATTAATGATCAAGGCGGACAAATAAGAATTTTTATGCCAAAATATGGGAGTATTAATGAGAGACGTCATCAATTGCACGAAGTTATTCGTTTGTCAGGGATGAATCTAGTAGTTAATGATATGGATATGCCTTTAATTATTAAGGTAGCTTCTATTCCAAAAGAGAGAATTCAGGTTTATTTTATTGATAACGACGAATACTTTAAAAGAAAGTCAACCTTTTCTGACGAGGACGGGGTTTTATATCCAGATAATGACGAGCGCGCAATATTTTTTACAAAGGGCGTAATAGAAACGATTAAAAAACTGAATTGGGTTCCCGATGTAATACACGTTCAAGGATGGATGGCTTCTTTGCTACCAACCTATTTGAAAAACTATTATAAAAACGAAGCTATTTTTACAGACACAAAAATTATTACTTCTATTTTTGAAGAAGGCTTTGAAGGAGTTTTAAACGAGTCAATGCGAGAAAAAGTAGCATTTGACGAGCTTCCAGAGGGCGATTTAACTGATTTTGAAAATGCAACTTATCATAATATTATGGTTAATGCAATAAGAAATTCTGACGGGGTAATTGTGGCATCAGAAAATATCTCTCCAGATTTAACAAAAATTATAGAAACTTATAATAAACCTTTCTTACCTTACGTTTCCAAAGAACAGTTTGCAGAGGCTTATACTGAATTCTATAATAAATTTTTTTAAACAATACTTATTTCAGTTATAAATGAAGTATAAAAGTATAATAAAAGCATTGTTGACTATAACGGTTGTTGCCGGTTTACAGTCATGTGATAAGGATTTTACCGAAATAGGAAGTGAAATTATTGGAGACAATGATTTAAACATAGAAACTTATCAAGTGAAAGATATTATTTCTTACACACAACCTTACGGAGCAGTTGATACAAAGAATTTAATCAGTATGCCTTTCGGTTCAATAGATAATGACGAATTTGGAAGAGTAAATAGTAGTTTTGTTACGCAGGTAACATCTAGTTCGTCAACTTTTGATGCTATTAATACTTCAGCAGTAATTGATTCTGTGTATGTTTATATACCGTATTATTCAGTTTACGATAAAGTTGAGAATGATGTAACTTATTATAAATTAGAAAATGTAGTAGGTGAAGGAAGTTTTAATCTAGAAGTTTATCAAAATGATTATTTTTTGAGTGAAGTAAATCCTGGTACAGGGCAAGCTTTAGCTTATTATTCGGATTGGTCTTCTATTTTTGATGCGCATAAAAAAGGTGCGCAACTAAATGATGTAAACAAGATTCAACAAAGTCGAGAGGTAAGCTTTACGAAAAGAAATATCATTATTTACAAAAGAGATAAAGATGGGAATGTTGTAATTAACGAAGAAACTAAAAAACCTGAGGTTGCAGAAACGTTGTCTCCAGGTTTATGGTTGGATTTAGATACAGCTCCTTTTCAAAGTATGTTTACAGATATTCTAGCAAATAAAGCATCTTTTAAAGAACCTTCTTATTTTGCTAACTATTTTAGAGGGCTTTACTTTAAGGCGTCTGCTAATAGTACAAAAGGATTGTTCGGTATGATTAATCTGGCAAATGGTAAGTTAGTAATTCGTTATAAGCAAGAAGTTGATGATGCTAATTCTCAAGGGGAAATAGTAAAGAAAACGGTTTATAACAGTGTTACATTGCCATTTTCAAACGTGAGCGATACAAATAATTATCAAAGAACTATTAATGTAAGTTTAAACTCTAAAGGTAATGCTGATGTATTGCCGTCTGAAAAACTTGGAAATAAAGAGCTTGGTGATGATCGTGTTTATGTAAAAGGTGGTGAAGGAAGTGTTGCTGTAATTGACTTGTTGAATTCAAATGATTTTGAAGAGTTGAAAAAACTTAGAGAAATGAATATGATGATCAACGATGCAATATTAACGGTGCATGTAGATATAAATGCGATGAATAAAAATCAGATTCCAAAACGTTTGTATTTGTATAATTATGATAACGGTTTGCCACTTTCAGATTTTTTAAACGACAACTCTGTAAATACTGAATATAGTAAGTTAACCTTCGGAGGAATTTATCAGGCAGCAAATGCTGAAGCAGGTATTAGTGGTAATACCTACAAGTTTAGAATAACGGAATATCTTAGAGCACTTGTGAAAAATCAAGCAAACAAGAGTCCAAAATTAGCAATATCAGCTACTAATAATTATAACGAAGCTATGTTGTTAACTATTTCTAATGGTACTATGAATAAGCTGAAATTGCCAATTCCAAATACAATTGAAGAGGTTAAAGCTGTTCCAACTGTTGCAACCATGTTTCCATTAGGTACTGTTTTACATGGAACCAAGTCAACAGGTAAAGAAAAAATGACACTACAAATCTATTATACAAAAATTAAAAAATAATACATATATGTGTGGAATCGTAGGATATATTGGACATAGAGATGCATATCCAGTTATAATAAAAGGATTAACTCGATTAGAATACAGGGGCTATGATAGTGCTGGATTGGCTATATTTGATGGAGAAACAATCAATTTATGTAAAACAAAGGGTAAGGTTGCAGATCTGGAAGCCAAGTCTACAGATAGGGTAAAGCAAGGAACCGTTGGTATTGGTCATACAAGGTGGGCTACACACGGTGTTCCAAATGATGTAAACTCTCATCCACATTTTTCTAATTCAGGTGAATTAGTTATTATTCACAATGGTATTATTGAAAACTACGATTCTTTAAAACAAGAGTTGATTAATAGAGGATATGTTTTTCATTCAGAAACAGATACTGAGGTATTGATTAATTTGATTGAAGATATTCAAAAAACAAATAAAGTAAAGTTAGGAAAAGCAGTTCAAATAGCATTAAACCAAGTAATAGGTGCATATGCAATTGCTGTAATGGATATTAAAAAACCAAACGAGATTGTGGCGGCGCGTTTAGGTAGTCCATTAGCAATTGGAATTGGGGAAAATGAATATTTTATTACATCTGACGCTTCTCCTTTTATTGAATATACCAATAATGCCATCTATTTAGAAGATGAAGAAATGGCTATTATTCGTCTTCACAAACCTTTGACGATAAGAAAAATAAAAGACGATAGTTTAGTAGATCATTACGTACAAGAACTTCAATTAAATTTGGAGCAAATTGAGAAAAATGGTTACGATCATTTTATGCTGAAAGAAATCTACGAACAACCAGAAGTTATTCGCGATACTTTTAGAGGTAGACTTTTACCAGATCAAGGTCTGATTAAAATGGCGGGTATTGATGATAATATCGATAAGTTTTTAAATGCCAAAAGAATTATCATTGCTGCTTGCGGCACATCTTGGCATGCAGGTTTGGTAGCAGAATATATCATTGAAGAGTTTGTGCGCATTCCAGTAGAAGTGGAGTACGCATCCGAATTTAGATACAGAAATCCAATTATTAATGACTCTGATGTGTTAATCGCTATTTCTCAATCAGGAGAAACTGCCGATACATTAGCAGCAATAAAATTGGCAAAAAAACGTGGAGCATTTGTTTTTGGCGTATGTAACGTAGTTGGTTCTTCTATCTCTAGAGAAACTCATGCAGGGGCATATACACATGCTGGTCCAGAAATTGGTGTGGCTTCTACAAAAGCATTTACCACGCAAATTACCGTGCTAACACTTATTGCTTTGCGCTTAGCGAGGGCAAAAGGCACTTTGTCTAATTCAGAATACTTAAAGTATTTACACGAGCTTGAATTGATACCTGAGCGCGTAAAAGAAGCATTAACAATGAATGAAGAGGTGCTTAAAATTGCAGAAGTATATAAAAATAGTGCAAACTGTTTGTATTTAGGTAGAGGGTATAATTATCCTGTGGCAATGGAAGGTGCATTAAAATTAAAAGAGATTTCTTACATCCATGCAGAAGGTTATCCGGCTGCTGAAATGAAACACGGGCCAATTGCACTAATTGATGAACATATGCCGGTAATTGTTGTAGCGCCAGATCAAGAGCATTACGATAAGGTTGTGAGTAATATTCAAGAAATAAAAGCTCGTAGAGGAAAGATTATTGCTGTGGTAACGAAAGGAGATAGACAAGTAAAAGAGTTAGCTGATCATGTGATTGAGGTTCCTGGAATTTCAGAAGCTTTAACTCCAATTATTACTACAATTCCTTTACAATTGTTGTCATATCACATTGCTGTTTTAAGAAATTGTAATGTAGATCAACCACGTAATTTAGCGAAATCAGTTACAGTAGAGTAATAAAAAAAGCGAATCTTTTGCAGGTTCGCTTTTTTATATATAAATAATATTTTTAATCGTTTTCATATTAAGAGAAAAAAACTATCTTTGCACTCTGAAAAAGTAGATTTTTTCATTAAACGTAAATAGCTGTTAAATAAATACATAAGCAATGTCTAAAGTTACAGGAAAAGTTGCGCAAGTTATCGGACCAGTAGTTGATGTTATGTTCAATACTGAGAATGCCGAACTTCCAAGAATTTATGATTCATTAGAAATCACTAAACCAGATGGTTCTAAATTAGTACTTGAAGTACAATCACACATTGGAGAAGATACAGTTCGTACAATTTCAATGGACTCAACAGACGGATTAAGTAGAGGACATGAAGTTGTCGCTACAGGATCTCCTATCCAAGTTCCAATTGGAAAAGAGGTGTTTGGAAGATTGTTTAATGTTGTTGGTGACGCTATTGACGGTCTAGGTAATTTACCAAAAGACGGTTCAAATGGATTGCCAATCCACAGACCAGCTCCAAAATTCGAAGATTTATCAACTTCAACAGAAGTTTTATTCACAGGAATTAAAGTAATCGACTTAATTGAGCCTTACGCAAAAGGAGGTAAAATTGGTTTATTCGGTGGTGCTGGAGTAGGTAAAACGGTATTAATTCAAGAATTAATTAACAATATCGCTAAAGGACACGGAGGTTTATCTGTATTCGCAGGTGTAGGAGAACGTACACGTGAAGGAAATGACTTACTACGTGAGATGTTAGAGTCAGGTATTATTAAATATGGTGATGATTTCATGCACTCTATGGAAAATGGAGGATGGGATTTAACTAAAGTTGACAGACAAGGAATGTTAGATTCAAAAGCTACTTTCGTTTTCGGTCAGATGAATGAGCCACCAGGAGCGCGTGCACGTGTTGCTTTATCAGGATTAACAATTGCTGAGTTCTTCCGTGATGGTGCTGGAGACGATCAAGGAAAAGACGTTCTTTTCTTCGTAGATAATATCTTCCGTTTTACACAAGCGGGTTCTGAGGTGTCTGCTTTATTAGGTCGTATGCCATCTGCGGTAGGTTACCAACCTACATTAGCAACAGAAATGGGTGCTATGCAAGAGCGTATTACTTCTACAACAAAAGGATCAATTACTTCAGTGCAGGCGGTTTACGTTCCTGCGGATGACTTAACTGACCCGGCGCCTGCTACAACGTTTGCGCACTTAGATGCTACAACAGTATTGTCTCGTAAAATTGCTGAGTTAGGTATTTATCCTGCGGTAGATCCACTAGATTCTACTTCTCGTATTTTATCTCCAGAAGTTTTAGGAAAAGAGCATTATGCTTGTGCACAAAGAGTAAAAGAAATTTTACAAAAATATAAAGAGCTTCAAGATATTATTGCTATTCTAGGTATGGAAGAGTTATCAGAAGAAGATAAGTTATCAGTACACAGAGCACGTCGTGTACAACGTTTCTTATCTCAACCATTCCACGTAGCTGAGCAGTTTACAGGCATCCCAGGTGTATTAGTTGATATTAAAGACACAATTAAAGGATTTAATATGATTATTGATGGTGAGTTAGACCATTTACCTGAAGCAGCTTTCAACTTAAAAGGTTCAATCGAAGAAGCGATTGCAGCTGGAGAGAAAATGCTTGCTGAAGTTTAATAATCACTAAAATAGACTATTATGAAATTAGAAATTGTATCACCTGAAGCTACATTATTTTCTGGAGAAGTTAGTTCGGTATCGGTTCCTGGAGTTAATGGTGAGTTTCAAATGTTAAACCATCACGCTTCTATTGTGTCATTGTTGACAAAAGGAAATGTGAAGTTTACAGGAAATAACATTTCTATTGCCGATGCATTTAGCGCTAAGTTTACTAAAGTAAGCAATGATACCTATACATTAGCTATTGCTTCTGGTACTGTAGAGTTAAGTGATAATAAAATTATTATATTAGCTAACTAATTAGTTAATAATACAAATATTAAAGCCGTTTCATTTAATGTGAAACGGCTTTTTTTATTTAATGCTATAGTTTAAACCTATTTTTAGCAGAATAACCAAATCATTGTGTTTGTAGTCATATCTTGGGTGATATCGTTCTTTTAAGTGAGTTATTCCTAATCCAAAACCATATTCATATCCAAAATTAGATTGTCCTATATTTCGCTTAATATTGTATGTTGTGGAATAATTTATTGCATATTCGAACAAGGTATGGTAGTCAATGAATTTTTGTGTTGCCATCGCTTTTGGTAAATATTCTACTTCAAGTGCAAAATAATTAGCACTATTGTTTTTGATGTTTTTTCCTTTAGCTTTTCTTTTTTCAATGTTGTAATACCAACGAGGTTCAACTTTTATGGAACCTATGGAGTAGGTTTCAGAATAACCGTTATAATTTTGATAAGACATATTGTAATTTAAACTACCTACAACACTTAATTTATTAGTCAGTTTTTGCTCATAGCCAACTTTAGCATAAAGTAAACCAACACCTACCTCAAATCGATTATTTAGTAATGATGGTGCTTCTTGACTATAAGATGAAAAAGTAATAAAATTTAATAATACAACAATAATTGTTTTTTTAATCATTTTGGTTTAAGCTTTTATTAAAAAATCTAATTTATAAATTTTTATAGTAATTTTAGCTGTAAATAAATTGTTAGAATGGCAAAAGTAAAAACAGCATTTTTCTGTCAAAGTTGTGGAACTCAATATCCAAAATGGATGGGACAATGTTCGGCTTGTAAAGAATGGAATACCATTGTGGAAGAAGTGGTACAGAAAGAAGAAAAAACAAGCTGGAAAGTAGCAACAGGCAAGACCTCAACAATGTCTAAAGTATCAAAACCATTAAAAGTAAAGGAGATTGATAGCGCCGAAGAAATTCGTTTAAATACGAATGACGATGAGTTAAATCGCGTTTTAGGTGGTGGTATCGTGCCTGGTTCAATGATTTTATTGGGCGGTGAACCTGGAATAGGAAAAAGTACTTTGTTATTGCAAATTTCGTTGCGTTTGCCTTTTAAGGTGCTATATGTTTCTGGAGAAGAAAGTCAGAAGCAAATAAAAATGCGTGCTGATCGCATCAATCCTAACAACGAAAATTGTTATATTCTTACCGAGACTAATACACAAAATATTTTTCGTCAGATAGAAGTTATTCAACCCGATGTGCTAATTATTGATTCAATTCAAACTTTACATACGGATTATATTGAATCATCCGCAGGAACGGTGTCTCAAATTAAGGAATGTACGGCCGAGTTGACAAAATTTGCAAAGGAAACAGGTACGCCAGTTTTAATCATCGGACATATAACAAAAGACGGAAGTATTGCAGGCCCAAAAATGTTAGAGCATATGGTGGATACTGTTCTTCAGTTTGAGGGTGACAGAAATCATGTATATCGAATTTTACGTGCCAATAAAAACCGTTTTGGATCAACGGCTGAATTAGGTATTTATGAAATGGTAGGAAGTGGATTAAGAGAAGTTTCTAATCCATCAGAAATATTAATATCACATAAGGAAGAGGAGCTGTCAGGAACGGCAATTGCAGCTACTTTGGAAGGAATGCGCCCTTTAATGGTAGAAGTGCAAGCTTTGGTAAGTACAGCGGTTTATGGTACACCACAACGAAGCGCTACCGGATATAATTTAAAGCGATTGAATATGATTTTGGCAGTTTTAGAAAAGCGCGCCGGATTTCGTTTAGGACAAAAAGACGTTTTTTTGAATATTACGGGTGGAATTTCGGTAGACGATCCTGCAATTGATTTAGGAGTTGTTGCGGCAATTCTTTCTTCAGATCAAGATATTCCCATCGGAAAAGATTTTGCTTTTGCTGGTGAAGTTGGACTTTCTGGTGAAATTCGTCCAGTAAATAGAGTAGATCAACGTATACAAGAAGCAGAAAAATTAGGTTTTACCCAAATTCTAGTTTCCAAATACAATAAAATTTCATACACAGGAACAGGAATAAAAGTTATATTAGTAACTAAAATTGAGGATGTTGTAGAACATCTTTTTGGATAAATGAAATAGACTTTTTAATGAGTACTATAAATAGAGTAGAGAATAAGGTGTTTTATTTATTTTAGGTATTTTCAACTTTAATATTCTTAATGATGCGTAAAAAAGTATAATAATAATTTCCGTCATTTGTTGCTTATTCGGTTGTTCAACATTAAAAGAAGAAGTGTGAGAAATTAATTGTATTTTATAACAATACAACTGTTGGTAGTAAAGCTGATGATGACTTGTTTTGTGACAAAGAATTTACTATCGGTGTGTCAAATCCAATGAAAGGAACTAGTAAAGTAATAAGTTATTATTTTTTTGAATGATTTAGT
>CANQRD010000066.1 GCA_947626185.1 uncultured Flavobacterium sp. | reverse complement strand
AAATTTTAATATCCACTTTCTAAAGCGTATTTTTGTAAAGAAATCCAAAATGTATTAATCACCTAATAAACTAAATCTATGTTTTTTAAGGATATGCATCCTGCAGATATTGCAGAGAACTTAGCAGAAATGAAGCGAGTAGATAGAAATTTAGCATTTCTAAAGCTTTCGCCGGACTTAAAAGTAGAGGTGTTTTCTTTTCTGGATATTGCTACACAAGAAGCCATTGTGCGCAGTATGACAGAAGAAGATTATGCCGAGGTGTTGAATAATTTGGAACCTGATGATAGAACAGAATTATTGGAAAATATTCCGGATGAATTAATTAAGTATTCTATCAACTTACTGAATGATACAGAAAAGCAAATTGCTTTAAACTTGATGGGATATAAAGAAGATAGTATTGCGCGTTTAATGACGCCACTTTATATTCAGACAAAAGCAAATAAAACGGTAAAACAAGTTTTTCAGCATATTAAAAAATACGGTAAAAAAGCCGAAACGTTAAACTACATTTATATTGTTGACGATAATAATGTGCTAATTGATGACTTAAAAATTGGCGAATTATTATTGGCAGAAGAAGACACATTAATAGCAGAATTGATTGACCACAATTTTGTGTCAATTACCACAACTACTCCAATGGAAGAAGCATTTGATACGTTTGAAAAGTACGATAGATCTGCTTTGCCAATTACTACAGAAAAAGGAGTTTTGGTTGGAATAGTTACGTTTGATGATATTTTAGATAAAATTAAAGAACGAGATACAGAGGATATCCAAAAATTTGGAGGGATGGAAGAGTTAGATTTATCATATACTCATACTCCTTTATTTGAATTGGTTCGAAAAAGAGCAGGTTGGCTTATTATCTTATTTTTGGGAGAAATGCTTACGGCATCTGCCATGGGATATTTTGATGGTGAAATTGAAAAAGCAGTAGTTTTGGCATTATTCGTTCCGTTGATTATTTCAAGTGGAGGAAACTCTGGTTCACAAGCGGCGTCATTGGTTATTCGTTCAATGGCTTTAGGAGAATTGAAGTTGAGTGATTGGTGGTATGTAATGAAAAAAGAATTGGCTTCGGGAGTTATGCTTGGTGGAATCTTGGCAGTAATTGGCTTTGTTCGAATTCTAATTTGGCAAGAAACTGGTTTGTATGATTATGGAGAATATTGGTTATACATAGGTTTGAGTGTTTCTGTATCGTTAATATTTATTGTACTTTGGGGAACGTTATCGGGCTCGTTAATTCCTTTTGTTCTTCGAAAATTTGGAATGGATCCAGCCACAGCATCAGCTCCATTTGTTGCAACATTGGTTGACGTTTCTGGATTGATTATTTACTTTTCTGTAGCAGTATTATTCTTGTCAGGAAAATTATTATAACATAAAAAAAGGCTTGAAGATAATCTTCAAGCCTTTTTTATTTTTTGTTTGCAGGTGTTTCTACTTTCTGGATAACGATGTCGTTTGGACTATTATAATAGAGATCCGTTTCTTTGTTAATTTTAATTACTTCTTCAACAGTTTCATTCACTTTAGTGTAATCTATTTTTGATGCTTCTGTTTTTTTAGCATCGCTGCTACATTTACTTTTTTTAGATGATTTTTTACCTGAAGATGAACAACATGAAGTTTTCTCTTTTTTAGCTGGCTTATTTTGTGCGAAAGTTACAACCCCGCCTAATAAGAATACTCCTAAAATCATTTTTTTTATCATAATTCAGTGTTTTTGAGTTAGATAAATATAATATTTTTTTACTCTTCTACAAATTTTACTTTCTGCATATTAGGTAAAAAAGTTGCAATAATTCCAATTAATGGTAAAAAGGCACAAACCTGATAAATGTATTCAATTGAAGTTTGGTCAGCCCACCAGCCTAAAACAGCAGAACCTAATCCGCCCATTCCAAAAGCAAATCCATAAAATAAGCCAGAAACCATTCCTATTTTTTTAGGCAATAATTCTTGTGCATAAACTAGAATTGAAGGAAAGGCAGATGCCATAATAAAACCAATAATAACAATTAAAAATCCAGTCCATTCTAGGCCAACATAAGGTAATAATAAAGTAAACGGAGCAGCACCTAAAACAGAAAACCAAATAATAAATTTTCGCCCAACTTTATCTCCTAAAACTCCACCTATTAAAGTTCCTAAAGCAATAGCAAGTAAAAAATAAAATAAATATACTTGAGCTTCTACTTCAGAAATGCCAAATTTGTCCATGGTATAAAACTGAAAATAACTTGAAATACTTGCTACATAAAAGTATTTGGAAAAAATTAATAATAGTAAAATTGCTATAGCACTGTTAATTCTAAATTGAGATAATTGTGGTAATAGAATTTTCTTTTTTACTTTCGTTTTTACATGATGTAAAACATTTTTATACCAATTACCAATTGAGTAATAAAATATTTGTGCAATTGCAGCAACAATTAAAAACCACATTAAATGATGTTGTCCTTTTGGCAAAACCAACCAAGCTACCAATAATGGTGCAAGTGCTGTTCCCATATTTCCACCTATTTGAAAAATAGATTGTGCCAAACTTCTTTTTCCTCCCGAAGCAATAAATGAAACTCTTGAAGATTCTGGATGAAAAATAGACGATCCTATTCCAATACATGTTACCGCAATTAATACCCAAGTATAGCTAGGAGCAAACGATAAAATAACTACGCCAAGAGCAGTAAATAACATACCATAAATTTGAGAATAAGGTTTCGGGTTTTTGTCAGTATAATTACCTACCAATGGTTGCAATAAGGAAGATGAAACCTGATAACAAAAAGTAATAAAACCAATTTGTGCAAAATTTAAGTTGTAATTATCTTTTAGAATAGGATAAATAGCTGGAACAAGTGCTTGTAGTAAATCGTTGCATAAATGCCCGAAGCTAATAGCTAATAAAATAGGATAAACTGTTTTTTGAGAATTGGTTTGTTCATTTATTTTATTTACTATTTTATTTCGGTATTGAAGAATTGAATTCATTTTATTGTTTTAAGAAGTTGCAAAGGTAAAGATTTCGGTAGTTCTGCAAGGCAATTAGTTCTTTTCTACTTCTATTTTTAGTATTTTTACTTCCAAGCTAATAAAACTAACTTACGGTGAATACTCATAAAAAAACTCCAAACAATTCGGCATTACAAGAAGTTGCAGGTATAGATCAACCTAATACAACAAATAGTTCTGCCATAGAAAAATTTAAGCAACGCAGAAAGCAACGTGTTAGCCCTGAAGAGATTATTAGTCGAATTATAGCGCATGATAAAGTAGCGTTAAGCCAGGGGATTACTTTGATTGAAAGTTTGAATGTAGAGCATTATAAAATGGCAGAACAAATTGTAGAAGGTTGTTTGCCATATGCTAATCGTTCAGTTAGAATTGGAATTACAGGAGTTCCTGGAGTAGGTAAAAGTACATTTATAGAATCTTTCGGAAAATTACTTACTTCTTTAGGTAAAAAAGTAGCGGTTTTAGCTATTGATCCAAGTAGCAGTGTTACTGGGGGAAGTATTTTAGGAGATAAAACACGAATGGAGGAATTGGTAAAAGATGAAAATGCTTATATCAGACCTTCTGCTTCTGGCGATAGTTTAGGAGGAGTTGCCAGAAAAACAAGAGAAAGTATAATTCTTTGTGAAGCTTGCGGATTTGATACTATTTTGGTTGAAACTGTAGGAGTTGGACAGAGTGAAACGGCTGTGCACAGTATGGTAGATTTCTTTTTATTGTTGAATTTAGCAGGTGCAGGTGACGAATTACAGGGTATAAAACGCGGAATTATGGAAATGGCTGATGCGGTAATAATTAATAAAGCAGATGGCGAAAATGTAAATAGAGCACAAATGGCGAAGGTAGATTATAATCGCGCATTGCATTTATTTCCTAAAAAAGCGTCAGAATGGACACCAAAAGTAAGAACATGCAGTGCTATAAATCATACCGGAATTAAAGAGATTTGGGAGATGATAGAAGAATATCTTCAGTTTACTGCCAATAATCAATATTTTGAAAACAGAAGAAAAGAACAAAATCAATATTGGATGATGGAAACTATTAACGAACATTTATTGATGCATTTTTACAACAATCCAATAATTAAAGCACAGATAGCTCAAAACAAAAAAGCAGTGCAAAATAGCGAAAAATCACCTTTTACAGCTGCTCAAAGTATTTTAAATCTATATTTTAAAAAAGAAGAAGATTAATCTTCTTCTCCTTCCTCTTCAACATAGCGTTGCATTTCTCTTTCGTAAAACTCACCAGCTTTTACGATTAATGCTTCCATTTCAGCTTCAACTTCAGCTTCGTCTCCTTCTTCAATTGTTTCTAAAAATTCAATTTCTTCTGAATTTAAGTTTACAATAAAACGAGGAAACTCCAAGTGAATAACAAAAATATCTTCTAAATAATCTGTATTATCCGCTAAAACAAATTTTGGTAATTCCATAATATATTAAATTTAATTAGATTCTATTAAACGGTTAGAAATTTGCTGAAAACGTGCATACAGCATAATTGCCGCAGCAGTTAATCCTGCCAGTAATCCTATCCAAATTCCCGTAGCTTTTAAGTCGGTAAAATTGCTCAAATATACGGATAAAGGAAATCCGATTATCCAATAAGAAATAAAGGTTATGAACATTGGAATATTTACATCTTGTAAACCTCTCAATGCGCCTAATGTGATAACTTGTATGCAATCGGATATTTGAAAAAAAGCAGCTACTAATAAAAGTTGTCCCGCCGTATATATGACGTCTTTGTTCAAGGCAGTATTTATCGTGTCGTTAGTGTCTAAAAATAAAGTTGGAATCCAGCTTTGTAGTAAAACTATTGCAATAGCAAAAAAACAATAGATCATCAATGCCATTAATAAAATAGAATGAGCAACAGTTTTTAAATAGGAATAATTTTTTAATCCCATTTGGTTTCCCACCCTAATTGTTGCTGCCACACTTAGTCCGTTAGCGAACATAAACGTCATAGACGCTACACTTAATGCAATTTGATTAGCCGCTTGAGCAACAGTTCCTAAAATACCAGAAAGCCAAACTGCAGAAACAAATAACGCTACTTCAAAAAAGCTCATCATTGCAGATGGAAAACCCAGTTGAGTAATAGTAGAAATCATTTTTTTATTAATTTCTTTGATAGTTATATTTCTCAAAAAAGGTTTGAATATTTGTTGCTCTTTCATAGCGAAATGCATATATATAAGCATAATGATTCTGGAAATAAGTGTTCCATAAGCTGCCCCTAACATCCCCAATTCGGGGAAAATCCACACACCGTAAATCAAGAAGTAATTAAAAACAATATTTGTAATATTTGCAATTATAGTAGCATACATAGAGTTTTTTGTTCTC
Organism: uncultured Flavobacterium sp.; assembly: GCA_947626185.1. Classification (GTDB taxonomy): domain Bacteria; phylum Bacteroidota; class Bacteroidia; order Flavobacteriales; family Flavobacteriaceae; genus Flavobacterium. The sequence goes on along the minus strand of CANQRD010000066.1, from coordinate 6,392 downwards.
GATTTTCCATCCGCAAATTGTTTATAAGCTTGATAAATAGCTAACGGAATAATCGATAACGCTACAATATCCAAAAAAGGCTTGGCTAAAAGAGTAACTTCTTTAGGCTGACCCATATGAGAAAGTAGTGGTTTGCATAAAAAAATAATGAGGAATAGTAAACTTCCGACAAAAGAACATAAAAACAATCCATTAATAAAAATAGCTCTTCCTTTTTCTGTATCATTTTCACTATCGCTTTTTGCTACTAAAGGAGTTATTGCAGTAGAAAAACCAACAGCAATGGCAATTGCAATAAATACAAAACTATTTGCTAATGAGGCAGCTGCCAATTCGGTAGGTCCAATTTTTCCCACCATTATATTATCAATTACTCCAACAATAGTATGGCCAAGCATTGCTAGAATAATAGGATAAGCTAGTTGAATATTGTATTTAAACTCTTTGAAGTAGATGGAAAGATTCATTTTATAAAATTTAGTGCAAATATACTGAGTTCAGTACAAAAAAAAATTTAAACAGATAACTATAAAACTTATTTACGGCAAGCTATTTGTTCTCAATCTCTAAAAGTAAAGTAGATGAAAAAGAAAGTTTTTATTCTTGCGCTTTGTGTAGGAAGTATATTTATTGGCTCGGATGTTTTTGCCCAAAAAAATAGCAAACCTTTTTACCCAAGAGGGTTTCGTGTAGGTGTAGGAATTAATGGTGGTATATCTACCAATTCAGATTATAATGCTGTAATAGGTGCAGATGCTCGTTTACAGTACGATTTTAGTAAAGAAACTTCAATTACTTTAACTTCTGGATACACACATTTATTTGGAAAAGATAAGCAAGATTTAGGTTTGATACCTGTAAAAGCAGGCTTTAAGCATTTTATGACTAAAAATTTTTATGCTCAAGGTGAATTAGGTATTGGATTTGGTACGCATCAAGGTTCTGGAAATACATTTATTTGGACACCTGTAATTGGATATGCCAATAAATACATTGATTTAAGTTTTAGATATGAACGTTATCAAGATTATGGTGTAGATCAAATAGGATTGAGAGCAGCTTATGGATTTAGTTTGAAAAACTATAAAAAGAAAACAAAAAAATAAACAATTTAAGCCAGTTACAAATTGAAAAATGGAAAAAGCGGTTATGAATTCATGATCGCTTTTTCAACAAAAAAGGATTCGTTTTTATTAGTATATTTTTTAAAATAAAAGAAGTTGTATTTTAGTGTTCTAAATTGTACAGGAGTTTTTCATATAAAAGAAGATTATTGTACAGCAATGACAAAAAAGATAAAATAGAATAAATGAAATAACAACGTAAAGCAAAATGTCTAAAGAAATTGAAGATAAATTAGATAAAATTCCTATTTTAAATAAAATTGTTGTTCGCTTTAAAAAAGTTACTTTTTCTTTTTTAAATGGCTATTCGTTGTATGATGTAATAGAACTTTATTTTGTCGGAATTGTTAAAGGTGCTTTTTCTTATAGAGCAGGATCAATTGCGTTTAGCTTTTTTATGGCGCTGTTTCCTTTTGCCTTATTTATTTTAAACCTAATCCCTTATATACCGATAAATAATTTTCAAGCAGATTTTTTACAGTTTATTGCTAATTCGGTTCCGCCTAATACATTTGGAGCAATAGAATCTATTATCCTAGATATCATGAATAATAGTTATAATTCACTATTGTCATCAGGGGTTTTACTGTCTATTTTTTTAATGACAAATGGTGTGTTTGCTATTATTGGCGGATTTGAGTCGTCCTATCATATTTCAATTACTCGCAATTTTGTTCGTCAATATATTATAGCCTTAGCGCTTTCTGTATTATTGGCATTTGTATTAATTTTCTCTGTAGCAATTTTAGTAATTATAGAAATTATGATCTATAAATTAGCTATTAATACCGCATTTTTGTCCTGGATTCGAAATATTTATTTGGTACTAGTAGTGCTATTAACAACTTCTATTTTATATAAGTTTGGTGCTAAAGAAACAAAACGAGTTTCATTTATTTCTATTGGTTCCATTTTTACCACAATTTTGTATGTTTTAACTTCTTATCTTTTCGGAGTTTATGTATTGCAGTTTGCAAGGTATAATGAACTCTATGGTTCTATAGGTACTTTGTTAGTAGTAATGTTTTACTTGTGGATTAACTGTATGATTTTGTTGTTGGGGTTTGAATTAAATTTGGTTATAAGTAAGATTAAGTCAAAAAAATAAGTATATTTGAGAGGATAATTTAAAAAAACAATGAAGATATGAAGAATTTAATAGTTGCTTGTTTAATAGTGGTTGGTGGATTGATAAGTTCTTATGCACAGTCAATTACAGGGAAATGGAAAACCATTGATGATAGTACTGGAAAAGAAAAGTCAGTAGTTGAAATTTATGAGAAGAACGGAAAGTATTATGGAAAAATCATTGAATTGATAAATCCATCAAAACCTAATCCTACTTGTGATAATTGTTCAGGAGATGAAAAAGGAAAACCAATTGAAGGAATGGTAATTATCAAAAATATGAAAAAAGATGGTAGCTCTTATTCAGGAGGAACTATTACTGATCCACAATCTGGTAAACAATATAAATGTTTGATTAAAACTAACGGAACAGATAAATTAGATGTTCGTGGTTATATTGGTATTTCATTAGTAGGAAGAACGCAAACATGGTTAAAAGCTAAATAACTAAAATGAAAATATACAAAAAAAGAGACTTATTAAAGTCTCTTTTTTTTGTATTAAACAAATCAAAATATGCAAGCAAATTTAGTTTTCCGCTTAAGGCTGATTATCTTTGTTAGGTATCAATTTAAAAATCTATGTTGTATTTTGTTGAGGTTATTGTGCCTTTGGCATTAGATCCTACTTTTACTTATCAAATTAATCAAGCTGAATTTGAATTTATCCAAATAGGAATGCGTGTTGCTGTTCCGTTTGGTAAAAATAAAGTATACACAGCGTTGGTCGTAGAAAAACATCACCGTCAACCAGAAATGTATCAAGCAAAAGAAATCAATGAAATTATCGATGCTGTACCTGTTGTTACATCCGCACAAATAAAATTGTGGCAATGGATGTCAGAGTATTACATGTGTACATTGGGAGAAGTTTATCGATCAGCAATGCCTGCACGTTTGCTATTGGAAAGTGAAACAATGATACAATGGAACGATAAAGTAGCACTAGATATTGTAACTTTAAATGATGAAGAATACTTGCTGTATGAAGCCATGCAGCTACAAAATGTATTGAAGTTTGACGAAGTGATAGGTGTTCTAAATAAAAAAAATGTTTTTCCAGTTATTAATAGTTTGTTGTCTAAGAATGCCATTCTATTGCAAGAAGAAATGGTGGAACTATACAAACCCAAACAAGAGCGCTATATCCGCTTGTCGGAAGAGTATTTGAAAGAAGACGGGCTAACAAAACTGATGGAGATAGTAGGTAGGGCAGCTAAGCAAAGAGAAGCAGTGTTGAAGTTTTTTCAGTTACAAGCTACACAAAAAAAGCCAATTAGTGCGAAGCAATTGATAGAAGAAAAAGAAATTAGTAATGCAGTAATTAAGGCATTGGTTGAAAAAACGGTTTTTGAAGTCTATTATATCAATCACGACCGAGTAGTTTTTAATGATGCCGATCAAGATTATATCGCACTTACAGACGATCAAAGTAAAGCTCTGTGGGAAATAGAGCAAAGTTTTTTCCAAAAAGAAGTTACGTTGTTACACGGAATTACTGCCTCTGGTAAAACTGAAATATATATCAAGCTTATCGAAAAGTACATCGCTCAAGAAGGTCAAATATTATTAATGATGCCCGAAATTGGAATGAGTACACAATTGGTGCAACGATTAGTGAAATATTTTGGAAATAAAGTAGCGGTGTATCATTCTAAATATTCACATAACGAAAGGTTAGAAGTTTGGAATCAAGTTTTGAGTAATTCCGAAAAAGCAAAAGTAGTTATCGGTACGCGTTTAGCAGTTTTCCTTCCGTTTCAAGACTTGCGTTTGGTAATTATTGATGAAGAACACGAAGCTAATTACAAACAACACGAACCTGCTCCACGCTATCACGGTCGCGATGTTGGTGTGGTTTTAGCTATGCAACAAAAAGCCAAAGTACTGATAGGATCTGCTACGCCAAGTTTAGAAAGTTATTACAATGCTACGCAAGGTAAATATGGATTGGTGGAGCTTACAAAACGGTACACCAATGTATTGTTGCCAGAAATTGTTTTGGTAGATATAAAAGATAAGTACAAACGCAAGCAAATGACAGGGCATTTTTCCGATGTTTTGATTGATGAAATCAATATGGCTTTGTCATTGGAAGAGCAAGTAATTTTGTTTCAAAATCGCAGAGGATTTTCGCCTGTTGTAGAATGTATGACTTGTGGTGCCGTACCCGAATGCCCCCATTGCGATGTGAGTTTAACCTATCATAAATATAAAAACGAATTGCGCTGCCATTATTGTGGTTATACTTTACCAATGCCTAAGCAGTGTTTTCGTTGTCATAGTGTTGATTTAAATACAAAGGGTTTTGGCACCGAACAAGTAGAAGAAGAATTGAAAGAACTTTTTCCGAATAAGAAAATCGCTCGAATGGATCAAGATACTACGCGTGGAAAATATGGATACGAAAAATTGTTGGATGCCTTTGCAGCTAGGCAAATTGATATTTTGATAGGAACACAAATGTTGGCAAAAGGTTTTGATTTTGACAATGTGAATTTGGTTGGGGTAATGAATGCCGATAATAGTTTGTATCATCCTGATTTTCGAGCCCACGAACGCGCTTTTCAATTATTAACTCAAATTTCTGGTAGAGCAGGTCGACAGCAAAAGAAAGGAAAAGTTATTATTCAAACTTTCAACCCTTATCATAATATTATTCAGCAAGTGACCAATTATGATTACAAAGGAATGTACAAAGAGCAAATGTATGAGCGATATAATTTTAAATATCCACCGTTTTATCGTCTGATTCGATTAACGCTAAAACACCGTGATTTTGATAAACTAAAAGAAGCTTCTTTGTGGATGTTTAATAACTTAAATCAGCAATTGAGTGTGCCTATTTTGGGACCAGAAGAACCAGCAATTAATCGTATTCGCAATCAATATATTCGCGTTATTTTAATTAAGATTCCGCAACAAGTAATGCTTAATCAAACTAAAGGACAAATTAAAAGAATCATTAAAAGTTTTGAAACCATTGGCGCTTATCGTTCGGTACAAGTAATTGCCAATGTAGATTTTTATTGATAATTAATTAGGGAAAATAGATAGTTTTATAGATGAGGAAATTAAACAACATTTTAAAAATACGGCTAAAAAGTATCTGGATAATCAGTCTGTTTTTTTTATTGATAGGATGTCAGTTTAAAGTGAAAGACCAATTTGATAAGGTTTATGTTGATAAACAAACAAGATTTTATTACGATTGTGAATTAGAAGTTATTTATAAAGAAAATGATATATTCCTAAAAACGATTATTAATGATTCAATTAACAGAACTGAAAAATTCATAAATTTAAAAAAGCAAGATAATTCTTTTGTTCTTGATTCAATTACTTTATTTATGGGTAGAAAAGATAAATTAATTAGAAATAAAATATTATCTGATCAAAATTTTTATTATAGTGTAGTTGATACTTTGCATCCGTTGAAGGATGTGTATAAAATTGACGTTTATAATTATAACAAGGGCGACGAATTTGTGTCAACAATATCACAGTATTGCAGACCAAAATCATGGATTAGAATTTATTATAATAAAGATTTTCATATCCATAAAGTTAAAATAGTATTTGGTGTTGATGAATTTGTTTTTGAGAGTAGGAAATATAAAAAAGACAATTTTGCAAAGGAAGAAAAAAAGTTCTATCCTGTGTTTTTTAATGATATAGTAAGGGATAGTTTAAACTTTATTGAGGAGAATCAATATAGTTGTGAATTAGGGTGCTGATTAAGTGAAGCTTTGCTAATAGAAAATTAAAGTAAAATTTAATAATTCATTGGTGCTTATCGTTCGTTACAAGTAATTGCGAATGTAGATTTTTATTAAAAGAGAAAAAAAAGTACATATTTGACGGGGTTTGTCAGCCATTTGACGTGATAATGACGTGAGAAAAATGAAGGGCAATAAATAGATTTGCTTCAAACCAACAACCAAAAATATGATTAGTGAAATAAATTGTATGATTAAAGAAATTAGAATCTCAAAAGGATATTCACAAGAAGAATTAGCAGAACGATCGGGTGTGTCTGTTCGTTCTATTCAACGAATTGAAAATGGAGAATCCACTCCAAGAGGAAGTACTTTGCAATTAATAAGTAAAGCTTTAGAAGTAGATTTGTCGGTTTTACTTC
>CANQRD010000065.1 GCA_947626185.1 uncultured Flavobacterium sp. | reverse complement strand
AAGTCATCTTGACTTTTTATTTTCGTAGATTTTTTTTTCAGACGTATATTCAGACCTATAAAAATAAAAGCTATGAAGTTTCACGCCATCCAGCTAGAAATTGTGGTGTCAAATCTATTGAGTAAAGAACGAAAGCTATCTAACCAAGCATTGGTTCTTTCAATAGCATATCTTTGTTTGTATAATTGTTCATCAAAATAATTTTCTTCATTATCTTGTCCATTTCGTTTATTAGGACAAATGTTGGCTATTATTTCTTTATCATTCAATATCTTCATAAGTTTCTGTGAATCAAAAACTGAATCAGTATTGATAAACAATCCTGATAGAGGTATTTCAGTATTAGTTAATTGATACGTTATATCTTCAAAATAGATTGCTATATCAAATAAATCATTGTGATTTCTTGCTATGGGTTTTGACATCGCTAATGGCAAACCTTGACGATCTGTAAAATATAAAGAATTCGTTGTTTTACGTTTTTTCTTCCTTGATAAGCAACTTGTTCTCCACCTCTTAAAGCTGTAGTATGGCTTCCGTCTAAATCTGCACTTGATAAATCAATAAGTGACTTATTCTTCTTTAGTAATTCTGTCCAACAAGATTGACATACACCTGCTTTGCACCAATTACGAAAATGACCAAATATTGTTTTATGACTTAATACTTAAGTACTAAACAAAGCTTGAACTGGCAAACAACTCCATTGGACACCTTTTTTTAGTTTGTATAATATGGCATTAACTATCTCATAAAGTGGAGCTTTTGATTTAAATCCTCTTTTTGGAAGTGGTAAGTGGAGAACTATATCTAATTCTATACTATCTTTGTGGAGTACTTGGTACAAGGGGTTGTAGGTTTTGTTGGTTGAGCGACACAAAGTTCTATAACCCTTCTCTATTTTACAAAAGTCAAGACGACTTCATAATACAAACAACTAATTTTTACCCAATGACACCAATAAATATCATTATCATTATTGCCATCTATTTTGGAATACTTATAGCTATTTCCCAGTTTATCAGTAAAAAAGACAGCAGCAATGATGCATTTTTTAGTGCTAATAAAAATGCAAAATGGTATTTAGTTGCTTTTGGTATGATTGGAACAGCATTGTCTGGGGTAACATTTATTTCGGTACCTGGTGAAGTAGGTGCTCCAAATGGAGAACAATTTAAATATTTTCAGTTTGTGTTAGGAAACGCAATCGGATTTATAGTTACAGCTTCGGTGTTATTACCCTTATATTACAAATACAATTTAGTTTCTATTTATACTTATATTGAAAAGAAATTGGGTTTTTACAGTTACAAAACAGCCGCATTAATCTTTTTACTGAGCAGAACAATTGGTTCGGCGTTTAGATTATATTTAGTGGTAATTGTTTTACAACGATTTGTTTTTGATTATTTTGGTATTCCGTTTTTTGCCACAGTACTAATTTCGCTTCTTTTAATTTATGCTTATACCTATAAAGGTGGTCTTAAAACAATTATTGTTACCGATACGCTTCAAACACTCTTTTTGGTTTCGTCTGTTATATTTACAATTATTTTTATTTGTAATAGCTTAGATTTAAATACTGTTGAATCATTTGAAGTAATAAGAAATAGTCAATATTCTAAAGTTTTTTTCTTTGAAGATTTTATGGGTAGCCGTTATCACTTTGTGAAGCAATTTTTGGGTGGTATGTTTGTTACTATTGCCATGGTAGGATTGGATCAAGATTTAATGCAGAAAAACTTAAGCTGTAAGAATATTAAAGAAGCTCAAAAAAACATGTATTCTTTTACAGGTATTTTTATTCTTGTTAATCTATTATTCTTAAGTATTGGTGCATTATTATACATCTACGCAGACAAAAATGGAATAACTATTCCTGTTGATTCAGTTACTGGTAGACCAAGAACTGATTTATTATTTCCAGAAATTGCTTTTAATTACCTAACCATTATTCCTGCTTTGATATTTTTATTAGGACTTACTGCTGCTACATTTGCTACAACAGATTCTGCTTTAACCGCTCTTACAACATCATTTTGTATTGATTTTTTAGCCATGGATAAACGAGAACCTAATAGCGCTGATGTTTGGAAAAGAAAACTTGTTCATTTTGGCTTTTCAATGCTAATGTTTTTAGTTATTATAATCTTTAATGCAATTAATGATGCATCAGTAGTAAGTATGATTTTTAAAATAGCATCTTATACATACGGACCTTTATTAGGGTTATTTACCTTTGCCCTATTCTTTAAACGAAGACAGGCAAAAGATATATACGTGCCTATCATTTGTTTGTTAGCTCCATTTATTACTTTGTGGATTAGTAACAATTCGGTAAATATATTTAATGGTTATGTTTTTGACAATGAATTAATTATTGTAAATGCATTAATTACCGTTGTTTTACTTTGGTTTACAAGCGCATCAAAATTGCTTGGTAGTCAAGAGAACTAAAGTACAAGCTTCTTCATAGTTAATATTATTTTGAGTTAGAACTTCATACAATTCTTTATTTTCCGTTCCAGGATTAAAAATAACTCGACGTGGTTTTAAGCTCAAAATATAATCATAAAAATCTATTTGTCTACCAGTATTTAGATATAATGTTATGGTATCTATATCCACATAAGGTACTTTTTCTGTATTTATATCAACACCTGCAACAGTACCTTTTTTTAAACCATGAGCAACAACTTCGTGCTCAAAATTAACAAGCATTTTTATTGCTTTGTTTGAATAACGTTCTTCATTTAAAGAAGCGCCTAATACAAGTGTTTTCATAAGTTATTGCTTTTTTATATAAATCTACAACATTAATAATTTAAAAAAACATTTTCATAAGTATTTATCTTTGTTACACCTGCATTACTGTCCCATTAAAATTTAATATTCTTCTTTTAAATATCTAAACTCTATCTAGTTGCGCCTTTTTTATGAGCGAATGGATTTGAATTTATAGTTTTGGATTAAATAATCTAATAGTATATGTTTCAGATAAATACGTTCTGCTCAACTAGTCTCGTTTTTTAATCGAAGTGAATTCAACCGTATCGTATCTAAATATAATAGAGACAACTATGCAAATCATTTCACTTGTTGGAATCAGTTACTTGCGTTGATGTTTAGGCAATTGTCAAATCGTGAAAGTTTGAGAGAGTTAATAAACGCTTTTGATGCTTATCATTTAAAACGTTGTCATTTTGGAATGTAGTAAGAAGGTTTCAAGGTCATATTCGGCAAGAACTAATCAAGCCAGGGAGAAACGAGTTTCTGAAATTTTCAAAACTAGGATGAGGGGAATAAAAACACATACTTTGTACGATGTAGAAATACAAATTCCTACATTGAACGAAATCCTTTATGAACCAATTTTATTTAATTTTTAATAAGCCCCAATTTTAATAGGACACTAGTGAATAGTTAATTCTATTAATAGCCACACAGGACTTGAATTACCTATTGGAATTAGTAAATGTCTAATTATATCTAATACTATACTTTTTTAGAGTATTTGGTACATAGCGTTGTAGGTTTTGTTTGTTGTGCGACACAAATTTTTATAATCCTTATTTATTTTACAAAAGTCAAGACGATTTTAATTAATATACTCACTTTATTTTGCTGCTGTAGCCAGATACTTTTCTGCTTCTGTTGCATCAATTCCTTCATGAGAAGTATCATAAATAACAGATTCTTTTGATACAATTAATAATTGAGGGGATTCATGTTGAACATTAAAACGATTAGCTATTTCCATAGATAAAGGACGATCTTTCTTTACATCAATCATATAACAATTTACTCGATTTGTATTAGTAAACTCAGCTTCAAAATTTCTCAAAGCCATTTTACTAATAAAGCATGTGGTGCTATTTTTAAAAATAATAACCGGTTTAGTGTTTGATTCAGTAATTAAAGCGTTTAATTCTTCCGTTGTATGTAATTCAATCCAATTCATAAGACAAAAATTCAGTTGTAATTATAGGGAATAAGTAAAAATATGTCGTTTTGACATTAAATTAAACAAATATATGTATAAATATTGACAAAAAGTCTTGTATATTTAACTGGAATGTAAATTGATAAATATTAATCAAAAACAAATAATAAGACTATGAATTTAAATAATTTTACTATAAAATCTCAAGAAGCCTTACAGCAAGCACAAGTAATTGTGCAAGGTATAGGACAGCAACAAATAGAAAATGAACATATTTTTAAAGCGATTATGGAAGTTGATGAAAATGTAACTCCATTTATCCTTAAAAAATTAAACATTAATGTCGATACATTTAAATCAGTTTTAAACGCTACTATTGCAAGTTTTCCAAAAGTAGCTGGTGGGCAAGTTGGTTTATCTAGAGAGGCTGGAATTGCTCTTACAGAAGCGCAAGCAATTGCTACAAAAATGAAAGATGAGTTTGTTTCTATTGAACATTTGATTTTAGCTATTTTCAAATCAAAAAGCAAAGTAGCCCAAATATTAAAAGATCAAGGTGTAACCGAAAAACAATTAGAAGCAGCTATTAATGAAATTAGAAATGGAGCAAGAGTAACTTCAGCTTCAGCAGAAGATACCTACAATTCATTAAATAAATATGCCAACAACTTAACACAATTAGCAAACGAAGGAAAGTTAGATCCGGTAATTGGACGTGATGAAGAAATTCGTCGTGTATTACAAATTCTAAGCCGTCGTACCAAAAATAACCCAATGCTTATTGGTGAGCCAGGAGTTGGTAAAACAGCCATAGCAGAAGGTTTAGCTCATAGAATTGTACAACAAGACGTACCTGAAAACTTAAAAGATAAACAAATCTTTTCGTTGGATATGGGTGCATTGATTGCTGGAGCAAAATATAAGGGAGAATTTGAAGAGCGTTTAAAATCAGTGGTAAAAGAAGTAACTTCTGCCGAAGGAAATATTATATTATTTATTGATGAAATTCACACTTTAGTTGGTGCAGGTGGTGGCGATGGCGCTATGGATGCTGCAAACATTTTAAAACCAGCTTTGGCTCGTGGAGAACTGCGCTCAATCGGAGCTACAACATTAGATGAATATCAAAAATATTTTGAAAAGGATAAGGCTCTAGAGCGTCGTTTTCAAAAGGTAATTGTTGATGAGCCAGATACAGAAAGTGCTATTTCTATTTTACGAGGAATTAAAGAAAAATATGAGGCACACCATAAAGTTCGTATTAAAGACGAAGCAATTATTGCAGCAGTTAATTTATCAGAAAGATATATCACTAATCGATTTTTACCAGATAAGGCAATTGATTTAATGGATGAAGCAGCTGCAAAATTAAGAATGGAAATCAATTCTAAACCAGAAGAATTAGATGCTCTTGATCGTAAGATAATGCAGTTGGAAATTGAAATTGAGGCAATTAAACGCGAAAATGACGAAGATAAAGTAAAGTCATTAGGCTTAGAAGTTGCTAATTTAAAAGAAGATAGAAATGATATTTTTACAAAATGGCAATCTGAAAAAGAAGTAGTTGATCGCGTGCAGACTATTAAACAAGAAATAGAAACGTTAAAACTTGAAGCTGAAAAAGCAGAAAGAGAAGGCGATTACGGAAAAGTAGCTGAATTGCGATACGGAAAAATTAAAGAAGCTCAAGAAAAACTTGAAGTAGCTCAAAAACAATTAGAAGAAAATCAGAATGGAACTTCGCTAATAAAAGAAGAAGTAACAAGTGATGATATTGCAGAAGTTGTTGCAAAATGGACAGGCGTTCCTGTAACAAAAATGTTGCAAAGTGAGCGTGAAAAATTACTGCACTTAGAGGATGAATTACATACTAGAGTAGTTGGACAAGAAGAAGCTATTGAGGCAATTAGTGATGCAGTAAGAAGAAGTCGTGCTGGATTACAAGATCCGAAAAAACCAATCGGTTCGTTCCTTTTCTTAGGAACAACAGGTGTTGGTAAAACAGAATTAGCGAAAGCTTTAGCAGAATATCTGTTTGATGATGAAAATGCAATGACTCGTATTGATATGAGTGAATATGGAGAAAGACATAGCGTGAGTAGATTAGTTGGTGCACCTCCAGGATATGTAGGCTATGATGAAGGCGGACAATTGACAGAAGCAGTGCGTAGAAAACCCTATTCGGTTGTGTTGTTAGATGAAATTGAAAAAGCACATCCGGATACGTTTAATATATTGCTACAAGTATTAGATGAGGGTCGTTTAACAGATAATAAAGGGCGTTTAGCAGATTTTAAAAACACCATTATTATTATGACATCAAACATGGGAAGTCATATTATTCAAGAAAAATTTGAGAATGCGACTAATATTGAACAAGCGTCTGAAGAAGCAAAATCTGATGTGCTTAATGAATTAAAACAAACTGTGCGTCCAGAATTCTTGAATCGTATTGATGAGGTAGTGATGTTTACACCTTTATCAAAAGATAATATATTGCAAATTGTTGATATTCAGTTGAGAAGTGTGTTTAAAATGCTTGAACAACAAAATATTCATATGGAAGCTACTGTAGAAGCAAAAGAATTTTTGGCAACAAAAGGATTTGACCCTGAATTTGGAGCAAGACCTGTAAAACGTGTAGTACAAAAAGAAGTGTTGAATAGTTTGTCAAAAGAAATATTAGCAGGAAAAGTAAAATCAGATAGTATGATTTTATTAGATTCATTCGATAATAAATTGGTATTTAGAAATCAAGAATAAATTAAAGTGTTTTTCATAAAAAAGCAGTAGCACAAATGTGTTGCTGCTTTTTTTATTTAATAATTGCTATGAAAATAATGTTATAATAATATAATTAAAACATAAAATTGTTGTAAAAAAAAATAAATGCAATTGTTGTAAAATAAAAACACATATTTTTGATAATGTGATTATATTTTTAAACTAATAAAATAAACAAATGAAAAAATATCTCGTTTTTTGTAGCACCTTATTTTTACTTGTGTCATCAATATCTTGCAGCAAAGTTGAAGATTCAAATTTAAATAAAGGTGGAGAGCCGTTTATTCAAGGTTTTTTTAAAGAACGCATTCCGCAAATTACAAGTTTCACCCCTGAAGAGGCGAAGATCTTATATGCTACCGAAGAAAAAGCAATTTTTTCTACATTATATGAAAATGGCCAATTAGATATTCAGTCAGTTTCAAAATTAGGAGAATTTACTACTCTTGCTACAATTCAAGAATTAAACAATTTTAATTTTAAAATTGAAGAAAGAGGATTAGAGAATTTGTATACTGTAGATACAGATGGTAATTTTTATACTGTTATAAATAATAGCAATCAGCCAGATATTAAAACAGTTTGGAAATACGACGTTAATACAAAAACAACACAAGCATTTGCTCAAGTAGCAAATGCTAATTTGAAAAAAATATTTTTCTGGGCACAGCAAAATAAATTAATTATACAAGACGATTCGACTATTTATACGTTAGGATTAGATAATACAACTGCTACATTAGAATTCTTAATAGGTGGACCTAATAGCAATAATAGCCTGCCAAAAGATGGCGAAGGAAGTGATGCTACGGTTAATTTGAATTTTCCACTATCAACTTTTGACACTAAATTCTATTACTTAGAAAATAATCAATATTTGAGAGAGGTATCTTTAGTAGAAAATCAAGCTAGTGTTTCAACAATTTCTGCATTTGAAAAAGATAGCTATAACACTTTAAAGATGCTTAATGAAAATCAATTTTTTATTAATAGAAGAAATCCAGACGTTGGACTTTCTGGAGGTGATTTTAAAACAAAAAATATATTTTCTTACTTTTTTATGAGTGGTAGATATTATGGTTACCCTATTCGTTTTTACAATGGGATTGAAGAGGAGGTTTTAGTGCATTATGGTTTAGTTGAGGTATTAGGAGGGCAATTTAACAACAAAAATCTAACAACTTTACGAAATTATTATCCAGTAAAAAAAATATTTTGGGCTACAGATAATAGAAATATTATTTTAGTTGAAGATTTTAGTTATCAAATCATTAATACTCGAAGAATTAAGTTATAGTTTTTTAAAATTAAAATAGTTAGTTTTTTAAATTATATATTGTATTTTTATAAGCAATAAATAAATTTATATGAATCATACAATCTTATATTCTGGAAGTGAAGTTATGGTATTGGCCGTTAAAAATATTCTAGAAGAAAATCAAATTCCTTTTATCGTAAGAGACGATATTGAATCTGCAATAGGCGCTGGATATGGTGCTTTAGGAAAAGCAGTAAATATTTTAGTTGAAGAGCAAGATTTAGCAAGAGCTCAGGCGCTTTTAAAGGAAAATGATATTCACGAATAATTTTTTAACTTTAAAACGACATAAAAAAAGGCGTGTAAAATTTACTCGCCTTTTTTCATAAAAGGAATAAGAGAATAAAAAATGCTAAAAAAACTACTCAGCTATATTCGCTCAATACCTCAAAAGAAAATCAGGTCAGATTTCAATCAACACTTAGAAATTAAATGGAAAAATGGTCAATTGATATTAGAAACTGAGAATACAACTTATTCTTTCGGGAAATTAGAACAAATATTTAAGAGGGGTTTGAAATTTATTGGTTATCATAAAATAAAACCAATGCAGAATATCCTGAATTTAGGATTAGGAGCGGGTAGTACAATACAGTTACTTCGAAATGAAATTAACTATGAAGGTCGTATTACTAGCGTAGAAATTGACGAAACTATTATACATATTGCTAGAAAATATTTTAATCTAGATAGCTTTAGTTACAATCACAACATTTTAAAAATGGATGCTTTTGAGTATGTATTGACTTGTAAAGAAATGTATGATTTAATACTAATCGATATTTTTCAGGATACTCACATGCCTTCTTTTTTATTTGAAACATACTTTGGTAATCATCTAAAAAGAATATTAAACATAAATGGTTTTATTATTTTCAATACAATTCTTCTAAATAAAGATGATTATGACAGAAATGAGGCATTTGAAAAACAATTTGAACCAGACTGTTTTTCGGTCCGACACCTAGAAGAAACAACAGATTCTACTAAATACAATAGAATTATAACGATAAAGCGACTGCAATAGTTTCTCTTTTACTACATTTAAATATTATAATTGCAATAAGATGATTACTATAAAACAAGTACATACGAAAGAAGATTTTACCACTTTTGTCAAATTCCCTTTCAGTCTATATAAAGGTAATAAGTATTGGGTACCACCAATGATTAAGGAAGAAGTGAAAAGTTTTGATCCGAATAATGATATTTTTAAAACGGTTGATGCACATTTTTATTTAGCTTATAAAAATAACACAGTAGTTGGTAGAATTGCTTGTTGTATAAATTGGACAGAAGTAAATGATTTGCATAAACGAAAAGTTAGATTTGGTTGGTTTGAAACAATTGATGATATAGAAGTAACCAAAGCGTTATTGGAGCAAGTAGAGAAATTTGGAAAAGAGCACAATATGGACTATATAGAAGGACCGATGGGCTTTTCTAATATGGACAAAGCCGGAATGCTTACCAATGGTTTTGATTACATTGCTACAATGATTGGAATTTATAATTATGAATATTATCCAAATCACTTAAAGCAATTGGGATTTAAGCCAGAAGCAGAATGGATTGAATACCAGGTTGATATTGCTACATTTGATCAAGAAAAAATAGCTAAAATGGCTAAAATGGTTCAAGATCGTTATGAGTTAAAGTTATTGGAGTTTGCAACTATAAAAGAACTGATGCCTTATGTAGATGAAATGTTTGCTCTTCTAAATAAAACATATGCCGATTTACAAAGCTTTGTGCCAATCGAATCTTTTCAGGTAGAACATTATAAAAAGAAATATCTTAAATTTATCCATCCAGATTTTATATCATGTGTAATGAATAAAAACAACAAAATGGTTGCATTTGCTATTACAATGCCATCGTTTTCTAAAGCATTTCAAAAAGCAAACGGAAAGTTATTTCCTTTCGGTTTCTTACATCTTTTAAAAGCAGTAAAAACAAATGATCACGCAGAATTTTATCTAATAGGCGTTGATCCAGATTATAGAAGTAAAGGACCTACTGCCTTAATTTTCGAACAAATTTATGCGTCGTTTAGCAAGCATAAAATTCAATTTATAGAAACCAATCCATTATTGGTTGAAAATATTAAAATTCAACAACTTTGGAAAAGCTTTAATCCTATTATTCATAAAGAACGAAAAACATTTAGAAAAGATTTGTAATAAAAAACGTACTTTTTAAATTCTATTATACATGTTTTTATTGGTGCATGAAAGAGTAATATATTCAAGTCAAAAATTGATGATTAAAAGATTTTTGCATTTAGCGTGTACCTGATTTTTGCATTTTTAAAATAATTATTATTTCAGTATCTTGCTACCGACAAAAGACTATAAGAAATTATGCAACAAAATACTCCCTATACACCTAAAAATAAGGTGCGTATAGTTACAGCAGCAGCATTATTCGATGGACATGATGCAGCGATTAATATTATGAGACGTATTATTCAATCTACAGGATGCGAAGTGATTCATTTAGGACACGATAAATCTGTTGAAGAGGTTGTAAATACGGCTATTCAAGAAGATGCAAATGCAATTGCTATGACTTCTTATCAAGGAGGTCATAATGAATATTTTAAATATATGTATGATTTGCTTCAAGAAAAAGGAGCAGGACATATTAAAATTGTAGGCGGCGGCGGCGGAGTAATTCTTCCTTCTGAGATTAAAGATTTGATGGATTATGGAATTACTCGTATTTATAGTCCCGATGATGGTCGAGAAATGGGATTACAAGGCATGATCAACGACATGGTTCAAAAAGCTGATTTTGGTACGCCAGATTTGGATTTGCCTGAAGGTAAAAACGTTTACCAATCTTTAGCAGATAAAGATGTGACTACCATTTCACGCTTAATTTCGTTAGCTGAAAACAGAGAAGAAGACTTTTTAAAAATATTTGACTTCGATAAAGTTGAAAATAAATCTACACCAGTTTTAGGAATTACTGGAACTGGTGGAGCAGGTAAATCATCAATGGTAGATGAGTTAGTTCGTCGCTTTTTAATTGATTTCCCAGAAAAAACTATTGCCTTAGTTTCGGTTGACCCATCGAAAAAGAAAACAGGAGGTGCGTTGTTAGGAGATCGTATTCGTATGAACTCAATCAATAATTCACGCGTTTATATGCGTTCATTAGCTACACGTCAATCAAACTTGGCGTTATCTCGTTATGTTGATGAAGCACTTCAGGTATTGAAAGCTGCTCAGTATGATTTAATTATTCTTGAAACTTCAGGAATTGGGCAATCAGATACTGAAATTATGGATCATTCCGATACTTCTTTATACATCATGACGCCGGAATTTGGTGCTGCAACGCAGTTAGAGAAAATCGACATGTTAGATTTTGCTGATATTGTTGCTATCAATAAATTTGATAAGCGTGGAGCGTTAGATGCGATTCGTGATGTAAAAAAACAATACCAACGCAATCATAATTTGTGGGATGTAAACCCTGATGAAATGCCTGTGTTTGGTACGATTGCTTCTCAGTTTAATGATCCTGGAACAAATGCTTTATACAAAGCTATTATGGATAAAGTGGTGGAGAAAACAGGAGCTGATTTAAAATCGAATTTCGAAATCACGAAAGAAATGAGTGAGAAGATTTTCGTAATTCCACCAGCTCGTACGCGTTATTTATCAGAAATTGCTGAAAACAACCGTGCGTATGATGCAAAAGTTGTTTCTCAAAAAGAAGTAGCACAAAAATTATACGGATTCTTTAAAACAATTGAAACGTTATCAGGTAAAGTTCCAACGATTTCTAAACATGGAATTGACGTTGTTGGAACTGATAATGCGGATTTAGTAAAAGTTTTATTAGC
>CANQRD010000064.1 GCA_947626185.1 uncultured Flavobacterium sp. | reverse complement strand
TTAAAATAATAAAGATTTTATTGAGAAATAATACAAAAAATCTTAGCACTATTTTAGCACAATAAAATAGAAATAATTGTAAGTTTGGTATTGATGAAAACCTATAAAAATCATGTCTAAAATCGACTTAAATACAAATACCATACTAGATTCAACATTATCTTTAGCAGAAATCATTGAAAAAGCAGGCGATATGCCCGAATATAGAACAGTTTTTTATAAAAAATTCCTGCAAAATTCTATTTATGTTTTGGTACAAAAAAATCAACTAAATGATAGCCAACTAAATAGTTTTAATGCAAATGTACCTATTATTTCTTTTGAAAATAATCAAATACCTGTATTTACAAATCCAAAACATATTTACGATAAAGGTATTTTACAACAAAAAGTTGATTATATGAAAGTAAATGGAAGACAATTTTTAGAACTTATTTTGGGACATTCTGTTATTGTCAATCCATTTTCTAAAGTATATAAAGAATTAGTGCCAAATGAAATAGCAGATATGTTGAATGGATCTATTTTTAATGTGATAGAAAAAGGTGTAGCAAAAATACATATGCAGACACTTATTGGGAAACCAGAAATAACACCTACAATTTTACTTAATAGTTTACAATCTGTTTTTTCAAAAATGGAAGAAATTTCTGCGGCATATTTAGGATGGGTATTTAATGAAAATATTGATAAAAAAGCCCATTATATTTTTGCTATCGAATGCAATACAAAAACATCAGAGGAATTTAGAATAATTGCCGATACTATTTCCAATTTATGTAAACCCTACTTAAAAAAAGAAGAGTATATAGATATTATAAAATTAACTCCTGAAGGAAATTTTAGCGATTATTTTTATGAAAAAGATGAACCTTTTTATAAAAAATAAACTACACTAATTATTAACCAGTATCAAAGCGTTAATATCAATATGTTAATTTTTTATCAAGCAAAAAAAACTTCTGTTATTTACATTTGTTATAATGTTTAATTATTCATTTATGTTGATATATCAACACTAACATTAGGAAGGGTAGCTCCTTCAGAACTTATAGTTGTTGTTGCAATAGCTTTATTATTATTTGGAGGAAAAAAATCCAGAATTAATGAAAGGACTTGGAACAGGAATTAGAGAGTTTAAAGAAGCGTCTAGAGAAACCAATGCTACTTCGATAGCTCCTAAAGAAGTAGCTCAAAGCTCTTTTATTACACAAAGTCAGCTACCTAAAGAATAATCAAAAGCCAGCTAAAAGCTGGCTTTTACTTTTACATGGTAAACTAATTCGATAAATATAAGTTGACAAATCCCATGATTTTTTTCAGTACTTTGAATCATAGCCTCGATATGAGAAGCGCCATTTACCAAATGTAAGCTAACATTTACTGAACCAAGGCTAATTAAATTATTACTAGTCCTTGCGTAATTGCATATGGTACATTGGTATCGGCAGTTCCTTGATATTATTAAAACAAGAGAATCTATCCTTGTAATCCCAGGTTGATAATCTACCATTGCCTGTATTATTATAGCATTAGTTTATTATATATTCGTTATTATTTTACACCTCTAACTGTTATTTAATATGTACTTTTATACTAAAATATTTTTAGCCTAAAATAATTTTAAATGAAAAAAGAAATTTCAATCTTTTGGTTTAGACGTGATTTACGCTTAGATGATAATACAGGATTAAATTTTGCATTAAATGCTGATCATCCAGTTTTACCAATATTCATATTTGATCCTTCTATATTAGATCAGTTAGAAGATAAAAACGACCGAAGAGTTGATTATATACATCAAAGCTTACAACACATCAATAATTCACTACAAAAATTTAATACTACCTTAAATGTATTTACAGGAGAACCTTTGGCTATTTTTAAAGAATTGAATACCCAATATAATATAAAAGCCATATTTTGTAATAGAGATTATGAACCTCAAGCAATTAAAAGAGACACAGCCATTTATACTTTTTTTAAAAACATAGGTGTGCCTTTTAAGGCTTACAAAGATCAAGTGATATTTGATAAAAACGATATAATAAAAAATGATGGAAATCCTTACACAATATATACGCCTTACGCAAAAAAATGGAAAGAAAAATTACAAACAATTCAACTTTCATATACTTCGTTATTAGTTGATAATTTTTATAAAGAAGATTCGAAGGCAATACCCTCTCTTTCATCAATTGGGTTTAAAAAAACAACTATACAATTTTCAACTCCAGTTTTAGAAGAAGAAATTATTGATAATTATGATAAAACAAGAGATTTTCCTGCCTTAGAAAAAACAACACAGCTTGGCATTGCACTTCGTTTTGGTACAATAAGTATCAGGCAATGCATATTATTTGCACAAAAACACAATCAAACTTGGTTATCCGAACTTATTTGGAGAGAATTTTTCATGCAAATACTATATCATTTTCCAAATGTTGTACATCAAAGTTTTAAAAAAAAATACGAAGCTATTCAATGGAGAAATAATGAAGATGAATTTATAAAATGGTGTGAAGGAAAAACTGGATATCCTATTGTAGATGCTGGAATGAGGCAATTAAACGCAACAGGTTTTATGCACAATAGAGTACGAATGATTGTGGCAAGTTTTTTGTGCAAACATTTATTAATTGATTGGAGATGGGGAGAAGCTTATTTTGCTTCAAAACTAGATGATTATGACTTATCTGCAAATAACGGAAATTGGCAATGGGCTGCAGGATGTGGATGTGATGCAGCGCCTTATTTCAGAATTTTCAACCCTGAACTACAAACAAATCGTTTCGACAAAGATTTTATTTATATTAAAAAATGGGTAACAGAGTTTAATTCCACTAAATATCCCCCTCCTATTGTTGACCATTCTTTTGCTAGAATCAGAGCTTTAGCAACTTATTCAAGTGCGCTAAAAGAGTAAAAAATCTCTTCTTCTTATTTTTATTAAGTAAATTTTAACTATATTAGACCGTTATTTTTCAATTAATAAATTATTATGAAAAAGTTAAACCTTATTAGTGGTATTTTTCTTACAACCGTATTTTTCCTAGGAGCTTGTAGTTCAGATTCAAACACAACTACTCCTGAAAAACCAGATCCAGAAGATGATCCAATTGAAATTGTTGTTAAAAAAGGAACAGAAAATTTTAAAACTTTCAACAATGTAAAAGTGGGTTTTGGTGAAGGATTATCTCAAAGTGCTGAAGGTACTTTCACTTTTCCGACAGATATTGAAAAGTTAAAAACAATAAAAATGTACATTCAAAACCCTTGTCCAGATAAAACATGTGATGAATGGGATAGATATGCCAATGTTTATGTAAAAAACAAATCTACAAACGAATGGTACGAAATTGCTCGTTTCATTACTCCTTATTGGGTAGGAACTGAAAAATTGGAACGCGGGTGGGTATTTGATGTTACCGATTTTAAATCATTATTAACTGGCGATGCTGAACTAAAAATTTACACCGAAACTTGGTTACCAAAGGGACGTGTATATAGTGTTGATTTTGATTTTATTTATGATGAAACTACCTATCCCTATTCTGCTGTAGTCCCAGTCATTCAGTACAATAAATCTTCTATTGATGGTATTCCTTACGGAGTTGCCAATAATATTGATTTAAATAAAAAAATAACCTTGCCTGCAAATACAGAACAGGCCTATTTTAAAACAATTATTACTGGTTGGGGACATGCTACACCAGCTGATGCTACAGGTGGTCGTTGTGCAGAATGGTGTTTCAGAACACATTATATTCAGCTTGATAATGTTAATACATACGAACATTATTTAGGTCCAATTGGTTGTGATTCTAATCCGATTAATAATCAAAGTCCTGGAAACTGGAAACCTAATAGAGCTGGCTGGTGTCCTGGAATGGAAGTTCCTGCCTTTGTTGACGCTATTAAAGGTAATTTAAAAAATAAAGAATTAAATTTTAATTATGTATTTGAACCTTGGCAATCTAATAACCCAAGTAATCAAGCATTCTATGCTATTTCTACTTTTATCATTGTAAAAAGTAAAACACCTATAGAACCTGCAAAAGTTATTTAACAAAAAAGAGGAAAAGAGAATTGATAAACAATTTCTTTTCCTCTTTATATTTTAAACAACTACATTACCGCAACAGTTTCTTCCAAAAAATATTTATCAAAAATCTTTTTTGCCTTCTTTTTACTTACCTCTTTTTTGTATTTATCAAATTCTGATAAATATACAACTGGAGCTTTTTTACACATTCCTTGGCATTTCATTTTACTTAATGAATAGGTATTGTCTAATCCAGCTTCAGTCAACAAGTCTTTAAAGCATGATTTTGCTTCTTCATTATATCTGCAACATTTTTTTCCATCGCAAATAAAAATTGTACGCTCGCCTTTTTTAACTTTACTCATTGTCTATAAAGAATTTGACACAAATATAGCTTATATTTATTAATTCTAAATAAAACTTTAGTTAAAATATGAACCTGAAATTAACCAAATATCTTTTTTTATTTTTAGCCTTGCTTATTGGTATACAGCAATTTGCCATATACAATCCTTTATTTATTGATAAGTATTACACCAATGGTTTATATCAATGTTTTCTAATAACATTTACTCCTTTTACTAATTTAGTTCCTTTTTCAGTAGGAGATATTTTATATGCAATTGCTATTGTTATAATAATTAGAAAAATTATTTTCCTTTTTCGAACGGAGAAAAATGCTTCTGATAAATTAAAAAATTTAGGTATTTTTATAGTAAATTTTTTTTTAATTTTCTATTTATCTTTTTCAATATTATGGGGTTTAAACAACTATAAAACACCAATAAACACACAATTAGGTTTAAAAATGGGATACGAACAAACTGAATTAATTCAGCTAACCAATCGCATTGTAAAGCAAACTAATAGTATGCAGCTGCAACTTACAAATGATAGTTTAAAGCCCGTTGTTATCAATAAAACTAGAGAGGATATTTTAAAAGATACTCCTTTAGGCATTCAAGCACTACAAGAGCAAAACAACTGGTTTAAATATAGAGGAGAAAAAGTAAAAGCGTCTTTATACAGTTTACCGTTAACATATATGGGCTTTTCTGGTTATTTAAATCCTTTTACTTTAGAAGCACAAATAAACAACAAAGTTCCTTTGCTTACATTAATTGTGACATCTTCTCATGAAATGGCCCATCAATTGGGTTATGCAAAAGAAAGCGAAGCAAATTTTATAGGTTTTTTAGCAAGCAAAAAACAAGATGATTTAGCTTATCAATACGCAGCAAATATTTATGCATTGCGTTATTGCTTCAACGCTTTATCAAATGAAGAATCGGCAATTGCTCTCGAAGAAATCCTTGTAAATTTGCATCCAGGTGTGTATTACAACTTGATAGAGAACAAATTATTTTGGGATAATTACAAAACAATTACCGATACTTTATTTCAACTTATCTATAGTAATTTTCTAAAAATAAATAATCAAAAAGAAGGCTTACAGTCGTATAGTAGATTTGTTGATTTATTATTGCAATACGATGCTCAAACAACTATTTATCCTTCAATTGACTAAGATTATTCTTTTTCAAAACTTTCTTTATTTTTTCGTTTATACGGACGAATAATCAATCGAGCTTGACGATCAAACATTAAATAGTTATATATCCAGTTCCAAAAAACAACTAATTTATTTCTAAAACCAATCAAAGAAATTAAGTGTACAAACATCCAAACAAACCAAGCAAAAAATCCACTAAACTGAAAATTTGGTAAATCAACAACAGCTTTATTTCTTCCAATAGTAGCCATTGATCCTTTGTCTTTATAAACAAATTTTTTCAGCGGCTTACCTTCTCTTAAATTTACTAAGTTTTTGGCTAATAACTCCCCTTGCTGAATAGCAGGTTGTGCCATCATTGGGTGCCCCATTGGCAATGATTCAGTTATAACAGCAGCAACATCACCAATAGCAAAAATATCTGAAAACCCTTCTACTTGATTGTATTCATTTACTTTTAATCGATTTCCTCTCTGAATAATTGATGAATCAAATCCATCAATTGTAGCTCCCATTACTCCTGCTGTCCAGATAACAGTTTCGGTATGAAATTCTTTTCCTGATTTTGTTCGAACAACTCTTCCATCAAAATCAGTTACAATCTCATTAACCCAAACCTTAACACCTAATTCTTCCAGGAATTCTCTGGCCTTGGTGGATGACTTTTCAGACATTGCATCTAACACTTTTCCTCCACCTTGAATAATATTAATCTGCATTTTACTCATATCCAAGTCCGGGTAATCTTTGGGTAAAACGTGTTTTTTCATTTCTGCTAATGCTCCTGCAAGTTCTACTCCTGTTGGTCCGGCACCTACAATCACAAAATTCATTAAAGCACGTTGCTCTCGATCGTCGGTGGTAAGTAACGCTTCTTCAAAACTTTCTAAAAATAAACTTCTAATATTCAAAGATTGTGGAATTGTTTTCATAGCCATGCTGTTTTCTTGCATAGCTTTATTACCAAAGAAATTGGTTTTTGATCCAGTTGCAATAATTAAGTAATCAAAGAAGATTGTTCCAATATCCGTAATTACTTTTTTATTTTCAGTATCAATACGCTCTACTTCTGCTAATCGAAAAAAAACTTCATCATGCCCTTGAACCACTTTTCTCAAAGGAAAGGCAATAGACCCCGACTCTAATCCACCTGTTGCTACTTGATAAAGCAATGGCTGAAATGTATGATAGTTATGTCTATCTAACAATACAACTTGAAAGCTTTTATTCTTTAATTTTTCAGCTAATGCTAAACCACCAAATCCTCCACCGATAATTACAACCCTCGGGCGATTTGATGTTGGAATATTCATCATAACTCAATCTATTTATACTACAAATTTACGACTATTTCTATCGTTTTAAGTTTCCTGTAATTTCTTAGCATTTTAAGATGAAAACAACAAAATATGTATCCCTCATTTTTTTCTAAAGAAGAGTTACTCAACAATAATTTTTCCTTAAAATTATCATCAAATTCTAATAAAAACGAAATAAAAATCAACTTTTCGATTCTATTGAAAAACAGAATGTATAGAAATATTTAACATTTTAATCATTTACTCCAGAAATTATTGTAATGAATTTTAAACCAATTTTAAGTATTACTTGTAATAGTAGATAAACTACATCAATGAATAATTCAATATATTAGCATAAAAAATAAATGACAAAAAGCGAGAAAGTAACTTTTGTATTAGAAACATTAGATGCTATATATCCTGAAATTCCTATTCCATTAGATCATAAAGATCCATACACCTTGTTGATAGCTGTTTTATTATCTGCTCAATGTACAGATGAACGAGTAAATAAAATTACTCCATTGTTGTTTGCAAAAGCAGATAACCCTTATGATATGGTAAAGCTAAGTGTTGAAGAAATTCAAGATATTATTCGTCCTTGTGGGTTATCTCCAATGAAAAGTAAGGGTATTTACGGCTTATCTCAGATTTTGATTGAAAAATACAACGGAATTGTACCTGCTAATCTGGAAGCTTTAAAAGAAATGCCTTCTGTTGGTCATAAAACGGCTTCTGTTGTTGTTTCGCAAGCATTTGGTATGCCTGCTTTTCCTGTAGATACTCATATTCATCGGCTAATGTATCGTTGGGGATTTAGCAATGGAAAAAGTGTAGAGCAAACTGAAAAAGATGCCAAGCGCTTATTTCCAGAATCAAGCTGGAATAAACTTCATTTACAATTAGTTTGGTATGGCAGACAATATTCGCCAGCACGTGCTTGGGATCTTGAATTGGATATAATTACCAGCGTAATTGGGCGCAAAAGTGTAATTAATGAATATTATAAAAAGAAAGAAAAAAAGGCTTCTAAAAAATAGAAGCCTTAACCAATCAATTTAACTTAGAAGTTTTTAATTCTGGACTTACTAATTCTTGTAAGTAATATCTAGAAAACACCTTCGAATAATTTAAAACCTTCATTAATACTTCTGGTTTAGGCAAAAGCGAAACTCCTTCATTTTCATGAATTTTCTTGTAGTTTTTCTTCATAATCTGCTATTTTGAAAATTACTCTTTCTATTAAACGAAGAAAACCACTTGATTATTATATTAAAAGGCTAAATTTTTCCCATCCATTTGCTTTCTTAGATTTAGTAAAGCGTAACGCATACGCCCTAGAGCTGTATTTATACTTACATCTGTTGCTTCAGCAATTTCTTTAAAACTCAAATCTTGATACAAACGCATACGAATTACTTCTTGCTGATCTTTTGGTAATTCAGCAATCATTTGTTGTAATTCAAAAGTTAACTGTAAATGAATCATTTCATCTTCTACGCTATCACTTTCATCTTTTATATATTTAAACAAAGGATTCTCCTCTGTTTCGTTTATTATTTTAACGCGCTTTTCTCTTCGATAATGATCCATTATTAAATTGTGTGCAATGCGAATTACCCAAGAAAGAAACTTTCCCTCCTCATTATATTTATTTAATTTTAATGTATGAATAACTTTTATAAATGTTTCTTGAAAAATATCGTTTGCTAAATCAGTATCTTCCAACTTAGTAAGTATAAAACCAAATACTTTTGATTGATATCTTTTGATTAAAACCTCTAGCGCATCTTCTTTCCCACCTGTATATTGACGCACTAGTTCAGCGTCAGGTAATTGATTAATTTCCATAACAAAATTCTTTTATAGCTTTATTTTAATTTTTTCTAAAAAGTAATTTTGTTGAATAGGCTCTCGCTTTTATAATTAGTATACACAAATATATATAAATATTTGTTAAATGCAAGAATAGTTAAAAATTCACATCATTTTTTTTTAGGCTGTCATGATTTTCTAAATGAAAAGATAAAACGTATTTTTGTTTATTAAATACAACAATTCTATATGTCTAAAGTAGATTTTTCTAAAATTGATCCAAAAAACAATATCATAATAAAAGGTGCACATCTTCACAATCTAAAAAACATTGACGTTGTTATACCTAGAAACCAAATGGTGGTTATAACAGGGCTTTCTGGTTCTGGCAAATCATCTTTGGCGTTTGATACTTTATACGCCGAAGGTCAGCGCAGATATGTTGAAAGCTTGTCGTCTTATGCGCGTCAATTTTTGGGTAGAATAGACAAACCAAAAGTAGAATATATTAAGGGTATTGCGCCTGCTATTGCTATAGAACAAAAGGTAAATACTACCAATGCTCGTTCTACCGTTGGCACATCAACAGAAATTTACGATTACATGAAATTGCTTTATGCTCGTATTGGTAAAACCTTCTCTCCTATTTCTGGTAAGGAAGTAAAAAAAGACACTGTAAGTGATGTAATTGACGCAATTAAATCTTTAGAATTAGAAAGTAAATGGCTTCTTTTATCGCCAATCATTTTAGATGATAGCCGTACACTTGCAGATTATCTTTCTATTTTATTGCAGCAAGGATATGCTCGTTTATTGGTAAAAGGCGAAACTGTACGTTTAGATCAATTTCTTGAATTAGAAGCTGAAATCATTAATAAATTCGATACAAATGATGTGCTACTTGTTATTGATCGTATTGTTGTAAAAGATACCGAAGAATTTTTTAATCGATTGAGTGATGCTGTTGAATCTGCTTTTTACGAAGGAAAAGGAACTTGCTTTATCTCTTCTATTGACGGAAGTATAAAAACTGAATTCAATAATCGTTTTGAATTAGATGGCATAACTTTTTTAGAACCCAATATTCACCTTTTTAGCTTTAACAATCCTTATGGCGCCTGCCCTGCTTGTGATGGATATGGGAATATTATTGGCATTGATGAAGAATTAGTAATTCCAAATACAGGGTTATCGATTTATGAAAATGCTATTTTTCCATGGAGAGGAGAATCAATGAGTTGGTATAGAGATGAATTGGTAAAACACGCTCATAAATTTGACTTTCCTGTACATCGACCTTATTTTGAACTTTCTGCTGCAGAAAAAGAATTAATCTGGGAAGGAAATGAACATTTTATGGGACTAAATGCTTTCTTTACCGAATTAGAAGAAAAAAATTATAAAATACAAAATAGAGTTTTACTCTCTAGATATAGAGGTAAAACCAAATGTCCTACTTGCAAAGGAAAACGTTTACGCGAAGAAGCAAATTACGTTTTAGTAGGTGGAAAAACAATTTCTGAATTGGTGGATTTACCGATCGATCAATTGAGTATTTTCTTCAAAGAGTTACAATTAAATGAATATGATGCACAAGTAGCCAAACGATTATTAATTGAAATAAACAATCGTTTAGGCTTTTTACAAAACGTTGGCTTAGCTTATCTAACGTTAAACAGAAATTCTTCTACACTATCTGGTGGAGAATCTCAACGCATCAACTTAGCTACTTCTCTGGGTAGTAGTTTAGTAGGTTCTATGTATATTTTAGATGAGCCAAGTATTGGCCTACACCCTAAAGATGGCGAAAAATTGATACATGTTTTAAAGCAACTAAAAGCACTCGGAAATACGGTTATAATTGTAGAGCACGACGAAGAAATTATGCAAGCCGCCGATCAAATTATTGATATTGGACCAGAAGCAGGTTCATTTGGTGGTGAATTAGTAGCACAAGGTACATTGCAAGAAATACTAAATTCTAATTCACTTACAGCTCAATATTTAAACGGAAAAATGGCTATTGATGTGCCTAAAAACAGAAGAGCTTACAAACATTATATTGACGTAATTGGTGCAAGAGAAAATAATTTAAAAAATATTGATGTTCGCTTTCCTTTGGATTGTTTAACCGTAATTACTGGTGTTTCAGGTAGCGGAAAAAGTACATTGGTAAAGCGTATTTTATTTCCTGCTTTACAAAAAAAATTAACAGGCTTGAGTGAAAAACCTGGACAATACACAGCGTTGGAAGGTAAATTTGATCACATAAAACAAATTGAATACGTTGATCAAAATCCGATAGGAAGAAGTTCACGCTCTAATCCAGTTACTTACATTAAAGCCTATGACGATATTAGAGATTTATATTCCAAACAAAACACCTCAAAACTAAGAGGATATCAACCAAAGCATTTTTCTTTTAACGTTGATGGTGGTCGTTGCGAAGTTTGTAAAGGCGAAGGAAATGTAACTGTTGAAATGCAATTTATGGCAGATGTTCATTTAGAATGTGAAGCTTGTCATGGTAAGCGCTTTAAGAAAGAAGTATTAGAGGTTACTTTTGAAGGAAAAAATATCGATGATATTCTTCGAATGACAATTGACGATGCTTTAGCTTTTTTTACGCAACACAAACAAACTAAAATTGCCACAAAACTTCAACCTTTAAAAGATGTTGGTTTAGGATATGTGCAATTGGGTCAGTCCTCTTCTACTCTTTCTGGTGGTGAGGCACAGCGTATAAAATTGGCTTCATTTTTACTGGCTGGTGCAACAAGAGAAAAAGTATTGTTTGTTTTTGATGAACCAACAACAGGATTACATTTTCACGATATTAAAAAGCTATTAAGTGCTTTTAATGCCTTGATCGAAAAAGGACATTCAATTATTGTAATTGAACACAATTTGGATTTAATTAAATGCGCTGATTATATTATTGATATCGGTCCAGAAGGTGGAGAAAACGGAGGTAAATTAATTGCTTTTGGAACACCTGAAGAAGTGGTAAAAAATAAAAAATCGATTACTGGTAAGTTTTTAGCTAGTAAATTAAAATAACAAAAAAGGGGGTAATTATTAATAGTTACTCCTTTTTTGTTATGCGATTATTACTGCATTTTCATAAAAAATCTAATGGACTTGGTGTCAATTTCTTATCTACATCAGTAATATGAGTGTAAATCATGGTTGTTCTAATATCACTATGTCCTAATAATTCTTGTACAACCCGAATGTCAATTCC
>CANQRD010000063.1 GCA_947626185.1 uncultured Flavobacterium sp. | reverse complement strand
CTTCTTCTGTAACTACTTCTTCTGTAACTACTTCTTCTGTTGTTGGTTCTTTAGCAGTATCTTTACAAGAAACGAAAGATACACCCATCATTGCTACTAAAGCGATGCTTAATGCGATTTTTTTCATTTTTACTAAGTAATAAAAGTTAATTATTAATTCGATACAAATATACATTTTTTTTTGATTTTTATATTTGTTTTGAAAAAAAAATAAATAAATCTACTAATAAGTGTATGTGTCAGAATATCAATTAGTTATTTCTTTGGGGATACTAGTTTTAACTCATCTATTAAGTGTTTTGCATCTGCAAACTTGTCAATAATAAATAAAATATAGCGAGCATCTACCATAATGTTTCTACAAATAGATGGATCATAGTAAATATCACTCATTGTACCTTCCCAAACTCTATCAAAGTTCAACCCAATTAAGTTTCCATAAGCATCAAGTGCAGGACTTCCAGAGTTTCCACCAGTTGTGTGGTTTGTAGCAATAAAGTTTACTGGTAGTTTACCGTCTTTATCAGCATACATTCCATAATCTTTAGTATTGTATAACTCAATTAGTTTAGCAGGTACATCAAACTCATAATCTCCTGGAACGTATTTTTCCATGATTCCATCTAAATGAGTTAATGGTTCATAGTAAACAGCATCTCTTGGAGAGTATCCGTCAACTTTACCATAAGTTACACGTAATGTACTATTTGCATCTGGAAATATTCTAGCATCTGGATATAATTCTAACTGAGCTTTCATGTATGTACGTTGTAATGCACTAATTTGCGTATCTAATTCTTCGTATTTAGGTAAAATAACGTTGTTGTAGTTCTCAATTAATGATTTTGCAAATACATAACCTTTATCAGCATTTAATGCTGCTTGTGCTTGTTTTGCATCACCTTTTAATAGTTCTTGTAATCCTTCGTATGAAGTTAATTTACTTGAATTGTAAATTTCTTTTGTAAGTGTTGCTATATCCGCATTTTTAAGAGCAGTTGGTAAAAACTGAGCAGGTGCATTTTTTTTGTATAGACCGACAATTGCCTCAAATACATGCTCGTCAACTACTTTATTATAGTTTTTGTAAAAACGCTCTTGAGATTTTATTAAATTTGCTTTTCTGTTTTGGTAAGCTTGCTCATTAGCAAAGTTTTGTTCTAAATTATAAATTCTCCAAGCAACGCTTAATAATTCTGTATTTCGCATTACTACTTCAACAAAGTATTCTCTACTTAATGAGTAAGGAGCTATTTCTGTATACAATTTATCAAATTGTGGTAATATTGCTATATATTCTTTTGCGTTTTTACTTTTTCTAGCACGCTCAATAAAATCTTTTTCAAAATCTTTTTTAGCAGCTACCGCGTTTGTTTTTTTCAAACCTTGACTTTCTCCAATCCATTTTTTCCAGTAGTTTGCAGTACTAGCAAATTTAGAAGCATATTGAATTTTAATTGCCTGATCATTACGCATATATTCATCAATAATTTTTAAAGCTGCATCTCTGATACCAATTCTAGTTGGATTTAAATCATTGATAATTTGCTCTATAGCAAAAGATGGAAGGTATTCCTGTGTTCTTCCAGGGTAGCCAAATACCATTGTAAAATCATCCTGAGCAACTCCGTCTAAAGAAATAGGGAAGAAGTGTTTTGGTTGATAAGGCACGTTGTCTTTAGAATATTTTGCAGGACGATTGTTTTTATCTGCATAAATACGGAATAAAGCAAAATCACCAGTATGTCTTGGCCATACCCAGTTGTCTGTATCTGAACCAAATTTTCCGATCGATGAAGGTGGTGCACCTACTAAACGTACATCTGAAAATGTTTCTGTTACAAATAAAATGTATTGGTTGCCTTCGTAAAAAGATTTAATACGATTTTCTTGCCATTCTTTTTTAGGGAAAGTCGCAATAGTACGTTCAATATTTTGTTTTATTTTCTCTTGTTTTTTAGCTTCGCTATCTTTTACTTTTACTCCATTCATTACAGCATTTGTAACATCTTCGATGCGAACAATGAAAGTAACTTCTAAATTGTCATTTGGCAATTCTTCTGCTTTATTTTTTGCCCAAAAACCATTTAATAAATAGTCGTTTTCTACAGATGAGTGAGCTTGAATTTGACCGTACCCACAGTGGTGATTTGTAAGCAATAATCCTTGTGCTGAAATTACTTCTGAAGTACAGCCTCCATTAAAATGAGGTACAGCGTCTTTCATACTAGAGTTATTAACATCATAGATATCTTGAATAGACATCTTCATTCCCAGCGTTTTCATTTCCTTCTCATTCATCCCTTCTAATAAGGAAGGAATCCACATACCACCTTGTTGCGCGTAAATTGGCAAGGCTAGTAAAACAACAAGAAGTTTTAGTGTTTTCTTAAATTGTAAATTCATTATTAATGCTTGTTTTAATATTTTTCGGCAAGATACAATTTATAGAGCAAAGCGTAAAATGTGTTAATTTAAGTTTCACATTCGCAACAGAAAAATTAAAAGAGAAGGCCTGTATTTACTCATTTTTAAGAATCGAAAAGAGATGTTTTGTGTTTTGTGACGAACGTAAATTATCGTAAAATATTTCGATCTTGTTTGTTACTATAAATTATTTGACTTATCTTGCTCGTTCAGAAAAAGAGCATCTTACAATATATACTACTAACTTTTTTATAAGTTACCTGGAGTGTAATTATTAATTCATATGATAAGAGTGGGGAAACAATTTAGTTTTCCCACTCTTTTTTTATTTATTAGTTTAGTGTTAAATAAGAAATAGAGATAGTTATTAACAATGTTAATAACTATCTCTATTTCTTATTGTTGATAATTACTCTGTATTTAGTATTTGCTTTTTAATATGAAATAATGTGTTTATATTGTTGATTATTAGTTGAATATATGTTTAATTATTTTGCTTGTAGCTTCTTTATTTTTTAAAATATATTCACTACTTATATGACATAAAGTAGATCTGTTTTGTTCATTTGTTAATAACTTATTTAAGTTGTTAGTAAGTTCGTCTATATTGTTGATAACTATACAACTTCCTAAAGAAATAAGATCTTTGGCCTCTTGAAACTTCTTATAATTTGGACCAATTAGAATAGGGACACCAAATGTTGCTGCTTCTAATATGTTGTGAATACCACTGCCAAAACCACCGCCAACATAAGCAATCGTTGCATAACTATACGCTTTTGTAAGTAAACTATACGCATCAATTATATAAACTTGAGTAGAAGATAGGTTTGTAGACTCTTTTGTCCATTGTGAATGAAGTATTTTGCTTTTTGTAATACTATTATATAATGTATTTATTTCGTCTGGTTTAATATTGTGCGGAGCAATTACGAATCTTAAGTTTGCATTTGTGGTATTATTAATATAATCCACCAAAAGTTTATCGTCTTGTGGCCACGAACTTCCTATTACAATTGTTTGTTTTGTTTTGTTGTGGGTTAAATCATCTAAAAATAAAAGCTTATTATCTCTATCTAAGATTTGACTTACCCGATCAAAGCGTGTATCGCCAACTACGGCTACATTTGTAAAGCCAATTTTCGATAATAATTGTTGAGAAATTGTATTTTGAACAAAAAAATAGGTGAAAGTATTTAATGAATTTCGATAAAATCCACCGTAGTTTTTAAAGAAGATTTGATTGCTTCTAAATATTCCAGAAATTAAAAAAGTTTCAATTTTTTCCTTTTTTAAGAAATAAAGGTAATTTGGCCAATATTCGTATTTTACAAAAAAAACTTTTTCTGGCTGAATCATTTTTATAAATCTCTTGGCATTTACTCTTGTGTCCATTGGCAAATAAATCGTTACATCGGCAATTGTATTGTTTTTTTTAACCTCATATCCGGACGGAGAGAAAAAAGTAAGTACAATTTTATGTGATGGAAATTTCTTTTTTAACTCTTCCATCAACGGCAAACCTTGTTCGTATTCACCCAAAGAAGCAACGTGTACCCAAAAAACGCGATCATTTTTTGAAATTTTTTGAGCAATTATTTTAAAAGATTGCTTTCTACCTTCAACAAATAATTTTATTTTCGAGTTAAATAAAGCTACTATTTTTAGCGCACCGATGCTTATTATAATGAGTATATTATATAGGTACAACATATTAAATATTTTATCTAGCGAAATTACATTTCTTTTAAGAAAGAAAAGGTTTTTGAACTAAAGAAATTAGTATTTTTGTACTTGTAAAATATATGATCTAAGAAGGTAAATTGTGATAATAACTAGATTAAAAGCAATCTACTTTATAGAAATAAAAGCTATTACAATGAAACAAATTCAAATGGTTGACTTAAAAAGTCAATATGAAGGAATAAAAGAAGAGGTAAACGCTTCTATTGAAGAGATATTAGAAAATACAGCATTTATTAACGGACCTCAAGTACACTCTTTTCAAGCAAATTTAGAAAAATACTTAGGTGTAAAGCACGTAATTCCTTGTGCAAACGGAACGGATGCTTTGCAAATTGCTATGATGGGACTTGGATTACAACCAGGTGATGAGGTAATTACTGCAGATTTTACTTTTGCTGCTACAGTAGAAGTAATTGCTTTGTTACAATTAACTCCGGTTTTAGTAGATGTTTGTCCGGAAACATTTAATATTTCTATCGACGCGCTTAAAAAAGCAATTACTCCAAAAACAAAAGCTATTGTTCCAGTTCATTTATTTGGACAAGTTGCCAACATGGAAGAAATTATGAAAGTAGCTACGGAGCATAATTTATTTGTAATTGAAGATAATGCTCAAGGAATAGGAAGTAGCTATAAATTTAGCGACGGCACTAAAGTAAAAACTGGAGCTATCGGTCATGTTGCAGCAACTTCTTTCTTTCCGTCTAAAAACCTAGGTTGTTATGGAGATGGTGGAGCTATTTTCACAAATGATGATGAATTAGCACATATTATTAGAGGTATTGTAAATCATGGTATGTATGAACGTTATCATCATGATGTGGTTGGTGTAAATTCAAGATTAGATAGTATTCAAGCTGCTGTTTTAAATGCTAAATTACCGCGTTTAGATAAATACAATGAAGCAAGAAGAAATGCAGCAAAAATGTATTCTGAGGCTTTAGCAAGTCATCCAAATATAATTACTCCTAAAGTAGAAGGAGATGACGATAGTCATGTGTTTCATCAATATACTTTGCGTATCGTAAATGCAGACAGAAATGGTTTAATGGCACATTTACAAGCTAAAGGAATTCCATGTGCAATTTATTACCCAATTCCATTACACAAACAAAAAGCATATTTAGATCCTCGTTATAAAGAAGAAGATTTTCCTATCACAAATCAATTAGTGCAAGAAGTACTTTCTTTACCAATGCACTCAGAGTTGGAAGTAGATCAAATTAAATATATCACAGACGAAATTAAAGCGTTTTTAGGATAAGAAAAATAAAAAAGGTGTCAACTTAGTTGACACCTTTTTTTATTTAATATGCTTTATTAGATGTTGAAAGTTTCAGCATCTTTATCAATCTTCTTGATTAATCCAGTTAATACTTTACCTGGACCAACTTCTGTAAAAGATGTAGCGCCATCAGCAACCATTTGTTGTACAGATTGCGTCCATTTTACAGGAGCCGTTAATTGTACAATTAAGTTTTCTTTGATTGTTGCAGGATCCGATACAGCACTAGCCGTTACGTTTTGGTACACTGGGCAAGATGGAGTATTAAAAATTGTAGCTTCAATAGCTGCTGCTAATTCTGTTCTAGCAGGCTCCATCATTGGTGAGTGAAAACCACCTCCAACAGGTAATAATAAAGCTCTTTTTGCACCTGCTTCTTTTAATTTTTCGCAAGCTGCTTCTACCGCAGTAGTTTCTCCTGAAATAACTAATTGACCTGGACAGTTGTAATTTGCAGCAACAACAACACCGTTAATTTTGCTACAAACTTGTTCTACAATTGCATCATCTAATCCTAAAACAGCTGCCATTGTAGATGGTTTAATTTCGCATGCTTTTTGCATTGCCAGTGCTCTTTGAGATACTAATTTTAACGCATCTTCAAATGCTAACGTTCCATTGGCTACCAAAGCTGAAAATTCTCCTAATGAATGTCCTGCAACCATTTCTGGTTTGAAGTTTTCGATTGTTTTAGCTAAGATTACTGAATGTAAAAAGACTGCTGGTTGAGTAACTTTTGTTTCTTTTAATTGTTCAGCTGTTCCTTCAAACATAATATCTGTAATTCTAAAACCTAAGATATCATTTGCTTTTTCAAATAGCTCCTTTGCTAGTTCAGAATTTTCATATAGCTCTTTACCCATACCGGTAAATTGAGCGCCTTGTCCAGGGAAAACATATGCTTTCATGTATATAGATTTAAATATAATGATTGAAGGCAAAAATAAGGTATTTTTCTTAGTAACTAAGTTTAATAATAAAAAAAGCCATCTTATTAAGATGGCTTTTTATTGCTATTGTAAAATACCGATTCGGTTATCTTTAATTTTTGCTTGATCTTTTAATGCTTGTAAAACTTTTGCAGTTGCCATTGATCTAACAGCGTTTTCTGTTTTTGTTTTATAACTGTTATAGTTATCTAAGTTTGGAGCTAAATTAAGGTTAGTGGTTTTTAACATAAATACTCCTGTATTTCCATCAATTAATTTAGATGTATTGTTTAAAGCAGTTCCAAATGCAGTCCCTACTACTAGGGGTTCGTTACCTACAGCTGGTAATATTGGGTTTTGTCTTGTAAGTTCAAGTGCATTTTGAATAGACGCATTTGATTTGTTAGAAACTTCTTGTATTGTTGCTAAACCTTCTAATTGCTTTCTAATGATACTAGCTTTTTTCTCATTCATCAAAATTGGTTCTACAGTTACTCTTGCTTCTTCTAAAGGTAATAATCCTGTGTCGTTTTTAGAGTTTAATTTTACAATGATGTAACCTTCTGCAATATCAAAACGTTTTACTTCACCATCTTTTGTGTCTTTGTTGAATGCCCAAGAAACAATTGCACCTTGCGAACCAATTGCTTGTAGGTATTCTTCAAATGGTCTAACTACTACATTAGTTTGAACAATTGCATTTAATTTTTCTGCTTCAACGACAAAATCAGCTTCTGTATTTGCGTAAGATTCAATTGTAGTTGCAATTGTAAATGTTTCATCTGCAGTTGTTTCAGATGGCTCAATTTTTCTAGCTATTGTAGCTAATTGAACACCTTCTGACTTACCTAAAACTTCAATTACGTGGTAGCCATAGTCAGTTTCAACAATTCCAATTTTTCCAGTAGGATTATTGAAAATAAAATCCTCAAAAGGTTTAACCATTTGTCCTTTTGCGATGTCTTCATATTTACCGCCGTTCATTTTAGATCCTGGATCTTCAGATTCAGCCATTGCTAATTCAGCGAAGTTTGAAGCAGTTGCTTTTTTCAAAATTTCTTCTGCTTTTACCTTAGCTTCTTCTTTAGTTCTTGTAGCACTAGATTGTGGCGCACCTTGATAACTAATTAAAATATGAGCTGCATTTACTTTAGCTCCAGTTTGTTTTCCAACTAAACGAGTAACACAGTAATGATCATTAAATAAATATGGACCAAAAACTTCACCCGCTTGTAAATTGAATAATTGCTCTTGGAATTCTAAAGGTAAATCCTTTTTAGAATAATAAATACTGTCAAACTTAACATCAGAATTAGTATTAACAAAGTTTACTAAATCTTTAGTTGTTTTAAATCCAGCTATTGTGTCATTCTTTTTTGTAGTAGCATTATATTGAACAGTAGGTGCTAATAAAGCTAAAACCGTTTCTTTTACTTCTTCTTTATCTTTTTCAGAAGGTAAGCTTTCTATATATGCATAAGTAATTTCACGAGTTGGTTCAGATTTATATCTGTTCTCATGTTTTTTCATGTAGCTAATAATTTCTTGGTCTGAAACTTTTGCTTCATCATTATTGATTGTGCTATAGGGTACAGTTACAAAATCGAAATTAACTTTGCTGTTTTCTCCTTGATATGAGTATTTAGCTTCAGTTTGCGTTGTATATAAACCACCTTTAATTAAAGCATTGTACATCTGTTGTAAGCCGAATTTTTCTAATTCAACTTCATAGTTTAACCATGCATCCCATTGCTCTCTTCCAGCTTGTTTCATTGTCATAACCCAAGCATTAAACTTGTTTAGGTCAAATTGTCCCAATTGATTTTGGAATTCTGGACTGTTTGCAAACATTGGGTTTGATTTTACTACTTGAATCAATTGTTCTTTCCCGATTTTTAATCCAAGTTTTTCAAACTCAGTTTTAAGCAAAATACTATTTACTTCATTATTCCAAACCATTTGATAAGCTTGGTTTTTAGTCATTTGATTACTTTGCTCAGCTTGGTTTACTTTTTGTAAAAATATCTGTGTATTGATATCTTCTCCATTTACTGTTCCGATGTTTCTTGAGGTACCAGCACCTCCACTTCTCACCACATCTCCAATCACGAATGCTAGTAAAGCAATACCAATTACTGCAATTAGCAGTGCTGATTTTTGTCTAATTTTTGATAAAACTGCCATGTTTAATTATTATGTGTAATTTTTTTCAGAAAGCGAAAATACAATTATCTCTTTAATAATAAAAGAGGTAGAGATAATATTTTGAATTATAATCAGAGATGCTTATTTTTTACGAGCATATCAATTATATTGTTTTTTTAGAATACAGAGAGTATTTTGAAAATATACATGAATATGTTTGTTTTTAATACTTATCTATTGTTTTTTTTGATGATTTGATAGTATTTGTGTAAGCTATCTTAGTTTTTCTGAACAATAAAATTGATTGAAAAACATTTTTTAAAAGTTTGTAGATATTATTTTTAGTAAATTAGAATAAAGAGGTATCGTTAAGCTTTAAAAGGCATTATTTAGAAGTTATTTTTCCTTTTTTTATAAAGTGGTTTGATAAAAAAACCACCTAATTATATGAATAGGTGGTTCGCTTTAAAATTATTTTTTGTTATAGTGATTTATCATTCTTTTGCTGTACTTTCTTCTAAAGAAGAACATAAATATTGCAATTGCAGCAACTATAAAACTTAGATAAAACTGATTTTCTCCCGCCATTATTTTTGTAATGCCGTCATAAATAAAAAGTGCGGCAATGAATAAATAAAGAAACGGAACGATTTGTAATGCTTTCATGTTTTAATTATCGTTTTTTAAGCTCTCAGCATAACTGTTTCGAGCTTTTATTATATTTAATTGTCCATCAAAATCTACACCAATACCTTGGGTAAAATTGTCTTTGTTGCTAGAAGCTTTATAACGTCCATTGGTATAAAACCAATCTCTTTTTTGATCATAATATAACTGATCTGCTTCCAATTTTTTATTATCAAATGTGGTAATAACTACATTTCCTCTTAAGTCAATTAGTTCCGTTGTAGCATAACTAATCGCATAATCGGCAACAACTGTATTCTTTTGATTATTGCTATCAAAAAAAGTTAGATGTATTCCGTCAGGAAATTCATTAAAACTGTATTTAACTTTTGAATAATCCAACATTTTATCGCTCAGTAAAATAGCTTTAACTTTGCCTGAGTCTAAATATTGCAAATTGATATTTTCTGCAACTCCGTCAGGAAAAAAAGTAGCTTTGGCGTGTATGTTTTTTATATCTTTAAATTTGCTTTCGCAGCTAATACTAAGAATAGATAAAAGCAATATAGCAAAACCTGTTGTTTTTTTAACGAGCATATCGTTTGTATTATTCAAATCTTCGTTTTACAAACCAGAAATCATTAAATGACAATCCTATTGAAACATTGAAGTAGTTTTCTTTAATTAGCCCATTGTTTTTAGTTCCCTTTCCTCCGTATTCTAAAGCAAGATTTATGTTTGATAATGTACGCCCAAACATTGGTAAACCAGCTCCAACAGAAACAGAGTAATCGTTGATGGATTCATTTTTCAATATCAAACCAGTATTTTCATATTTAAAACCAGCACGATAAACAACTCTGTCAAAATAACTAGTAAATGAATTGTATTTAGGAATGTAAAAACCTCCAACACTGAATCGTTTTGTATCTTCAAATGAAGCGTATGATGAAGTGTTCCATTTGTTAGATAATTTGCTGTTTTCTATATAAGTAAATTGTCCAGCAATAAACCATTTCTGATTTTTACCAATACCTGCACCAAATGAAAACTCTTGTGGTTTATTCGTTTTGATCTCTTCATTTATAACTTCAGAAGTATCAATTACATAACCAGCTGTGTTGATTAGTTTTAAATTAGTGGTATTATGTGCTGTTAGCTTCGTTTCAGGATTATACGTCAAATTAGCTTGAAAATCGTAATTTTTTATTTTCCCCATATATTGCAATGATGCATTAATGTCGTATCCTTTGAATTCAATTCTTCTAGACTCATTTGTTTTTGAAGATAAACCAAATCCGTCACCAGCATTTAACATGCTTAAAGTAGTGTCGTGATAAGTGTTTCCGAATAAGTAACCAAATTGAACACCAAATTGAAAGCTTTTAGAGATTTCGTATCCACTGCTTACGAATACACGATTTAAACCTCCATTACCTTCTAATAAACTAAACGTTTGTTGGCCTAGTTCATTTGTGTTGGTTCTGTCAATTTTATAACCAGTGTTTGAATAAGGTTGTAAACCAAAAGCAACTCCAACTTTTTTTGAAACAGGAAAAGCTAATGATATATAATCAAACGTTTGACGTTTTATGTTATCCGAGTTGGTGTCTGATTTAAAAGTATAAAACTTACCTGTAGCTCCAAGTGTAAAGGTTGTTGTTTTTAACTGGCTTAGAGTAGCAGGGTTTTTAAGGTTTAGGTGTATGCTGTCAGAAAACACGCTTGTACCTCCCATTGCTTTATATTCATTAGTACCGTTATAGCTTAAATCTCCCACTCCGTAAAAAGAGTATGGTGACGCTGTTCCTTGTTGTGCAAAAGCTTGGGCTGAAAGAACAAGGCTAAAGCTAATGAAGAGTTTTTTTATCATTTTCAATTAGGTATTGATATATATAGTTTAAACTCTCAGATAGAAAGTTTGGATTAGCAAATATTATATTTTTTAATCTTTTAGCCAAAAAAAGTGTGTCTCCACCCGTTAAAATTATTGTTAAATTAGAATATTCTTGTTTATATGTGTTAATTAGTTGGTCTATTTCAGAAATTATTCCATTAATTACACCAGATTGAATAGATTCATGTGTGTTTTTTCCAATTAGGTAATCAATATCTTCTAAATTTAATAGAGGTAATTTATCTGTGTACGAGTTTAAGGCTTTAAATCTTAATTGTAAACCAGGAGAAATAGCTCCTCCTAAATATTCATTTTTGTCGTTGACGAAATCATAAGTAACACAAGTTCCAGCATCAATAATTAGTTTTGCTGTATTTGGATACATTATAGTTGCCCCAGCAGCCAAAGTTAGTCGATCTATTCCCAAAGTTGTTGGCGTTTTATATTTATTAATTAGAGGAAGAGGAGTATTGTGGTTTACTTGCACAAGATAAGTATTATTTTGCAGCCAGGTAATAAGATTTTGATCTAGATTAATAACGCTAGAAAGGATGATTTGAGGTTTTTTAATTTTATTTTTAAAGAAAATTACTAAATCTTTTAAAATATTTTTATTTTCAATAAGGTGTAACTCTTTTAAGCTATTGTTTTCAAATATAGCTAGTTTGGTTCTCGTATTGCCTATGTCAAGCGTGTAAATCATGTGCTAATGAATTGAAAAAGCAAAGATAGTGAAAGAAAATTTTAGTAAGAAGTTTTGTATAAGTAAAAAAGTGTGTTATATTTGCAACCGCTTAGAAGAACAAAGATGGTCTTCATACTAAAAGTAAACTGGTGCCTTAGCTCAGTTGGTAGAGCAAAGGACTGAAAATCCTTGTGTCCCTGGTTCGATTCCTGGAGGCAC
>CANQRD010000062.1 GCA_947626185.1 uncultured Flavobacterium sp. | reverse complement strand
AAACAAGCTATTTCCAAATTATTAAAAAAGCCGAGCAATTTGCTCGGCTCCTAGATTTATTATTGTCTCTGTTTTTCTTTTTTCGGATAAATAAATCCTAAACCACAACGTGTCAACATTTTTTTTACAAAATTCCAGAAAAAAGTATGTTGTCCAAAAAGCGTACCTATACAAATAAGAATTACTTTGTAAATTGGAAAAATAATTAAAACATATAAAATCCAATATAAAAAAGAATTTGTCACTCCTCTTTCAATTCCTATTGATGATAAGATTGGTTTTGATATAAATGCAGCTGTAGAACCAGTAATTGCAAAAACCAATAAGATAATACTTACTTGAAAATTAGAAGTAAGCCCCCAACGTTGTTTTAACCTTTCCATTTATTTATTATAATTCTAAACAAAACTACACTTTTTACAATAAGTAAAAAAAGTTTTTAACTTATTAATTTTAAGTTATATAGTATTTAACTATTATTTACAATTCAATTTTAGAAAGTGTTTCTAATACATATTCATGCATTACTTCTCTGTAATCTAAATGAGTCACAATGCGAAGCCATCCACCTCCTAGCTCACTTATTAAAATATTTTTTTGTTTTAATAAATACATAAATTCAACAGTTTTCATCTCATCATTTAAAGCAAAAACAACAATATTAGTCTGTACAGGTAATACTTCTTTAATCCAAGTTTTTTTGTTTAATAGCATTTCTATTTGCTTAGCTCTATAATGATCTCGTTGAAGTCTACTCACATTATTTTTAAGAGCAAATAATGCCGCAGAAGCCAAATATCCTGTTTGACGCATTCCACCTCCCATTAATTTTCTTAGACGAATAGCTTTTTGAATATGTTCTTTTGATCCGATTAATACAGAACCAACTGGTGCACCTAAACTTTTAGAAAAACAAACAGAAATAGTATCAAACAATGCTCCATATTGACTAGGATGATGAGATTTTGCCACTAAAGCATTCCATAAACGAGCTCCATCTAAATGTAGTTTTAATCCTAATTCATTACAAACTGCTCTTATTTTTTCTATTTCGCTTAACTCATAACAAGCTCCACCACCAACATTTGTTGTATTTTCTAAACTAACTAAAGTAGTAATTGGCAAATGAATATTATTAGGATCTGTGTAATGCTTAACTACATCTTCTGCTGTTATTCTACCTCGATCACCATCAACCAAAGACATACTAACTCCACTATTTACAGCCACACCACCCACTTCAAATTTATAAATATGAGAACTTTTATCACAAATTAGTTGATCTCCTGGTTGAGTATGAAGTTTTATTGCTACTTGATTACACATCGTCCCTGATGGAAAAAACAACGCCGCTTCCATACCAAACAACTCTGCAACAGCCGATTCTAATTCATTGGTACTACCATCTTGTTTATAAACGTCATCACCTACTCGCGCTTTTAGCATATAATTCAACATTTCTTGAGTAGGCTTTGTGATTGTATCACTAATTAAATTAATTTCCATAAATGAGAAGTAATAAGTATTTTTGTAGGTAAAAGTATTAAAAAATATGGTAACAACAGAACAACAGAAGGACATTATTGATCGCCTTGGTGCGTTAAGGAGGTATCTTTGACGTCGATAAGAAGCTTATTGAAATAGCCAATGAGGAAGAAAAAACATTTGCACCTGACTTTTGGAATAATTCAAAAGAAGCAGAAATTATAGTTAAAAACTTAAAATCTAAAAAGAAGTGGATTGAAGACTATGACAATGCTAAAAAAACTGTAGATGAACTTCAGATACTTATTGAGTTTTACAACGAAAAAGAAGCCACTGAGGAAGAAGTTGTTGAGCAATATTCTGCAGCGCTTGTTATAATTGAGAACTTAGAGTTTAGAAATATGCTCTCTGACGAAGGAGATAATATGAGTGCCGTATTGCAAATTACTGCTGGAGCTGGTGGTACAGAAAGTTGCGATTGGGCGGCAATGTTGATGAGAATGTATATCATGTGGGCCGAAAATAGCGGATACAAGATAAAAGAGTTAAACTATCAAGCAGGCGAAGTTGCTGGAGTAAAAACAGTTACTTTAGAAATTGAAGGTGAGTTTGCTTTTGGTTATCTAAAAGGAGAAAATGGTGTACATCGATTAGTGCGTATTTCACCTTTTGACAGTAATGGAAAGCGACATACTTCTTTTGCCTCTGTCTATGTTTATCCACTAGCGGATGATACCATTGAAATAGAAATCAATCAATCTGATATTTCTTGGGAAACAATGCGCTCTAGCGGAGCAGGCGGTCAAAATGTAAACAAGGTAGAAACTGCTGTTCGTTTACGACATCATCCAACAGGAA
This sequence comes from uncultured Flavobacterium sp., assembly GCA_947626185.1. GTDB lineage: Bacteria > Bacteroidota > Bacteroidia > Flavobacteriales > Flavobacteriaceae > Flavobacterium. Next base: position 9,752 of record CANQRD010000062.1, on the reverse strand, counting down.
TTATTATTGAAAATTCCGAAACACGTTCTCAATTAGACAACAAATTAAAAGCCATGCAGTTGTTAAAATCTCAGCTTTATGAAATAGAGTTGAAGAAAAAACAAGCAATGCGCGATGAAATTGAAGCTAACAAAAAGAAAATTGAATGGGGATCGCAAATTAGAAACTATGTAATGCATCCTTACAAATTAATCAAAGATGTTCGAACATCTTACGAAACTACAGATGTTGACTCGGTAATGGACGGAGAAATTGACAATTTCTTAAAAGCCTACCTTATGATGATGGGGCAAAAAGAAGAATAAAAAACAGCTATTTTATTTTAAATATCTTTATTATAACATAAACTGTATGAATATAAAAACAAATGAGTATTAAACCCATTTGTTTTTATATTATCCTTATTAAAAAAGATAATTTATTATCGGTTGAATTCTTAAAGTATTTCAAAATAATTTATTTAGGTATAATATAAAAATGCAGTTTAGAGGCTTATTTAGGTTGTGATAAATCTAAAAATAAATCATCTCGAACTCCAGAAATGATTATTCATTGTTAAAAAGTGAAAACTTCTTTTTAAGAGTCGGGTTTAATACTTGATAGTTTAAAGAAATATTATTGTAATAAATTGTTTTTACAATTCCGTCAGAAACTCCAATTTTTGGAACATAAATATATTTAGCTCCACTCCATTTCATTGCTTGTGTGTAAATACGAAGTGCAGGAATAATAACATCTGCTCTATCTGGATTTAGGCCTAAAAGAGAAATACGCTCATCATAAGTCATTTCAGATAATTTGGATAGCTGTTGAGAAAGATAACTATAAGACAAAGGTTTATCTTGAGATTTACCAGACATTTTAAATGCTTTATTGATATTTCCTCCCGATCCCACAACTACTAAATCTTTGATCGATTTTGTTTCCTGTTTTATCCATTGTTCAATATCGTTCCAAACACTTTTAGAAACCATATCATTTAACAATCTGACTGTTCCATTGCGAAATGATTTTGATGCAATTGCCTTACCTTCTTTAAAAATAGTAAATTCAGAACTACCACCTCCTACATCTACAAACATTACATTTTGAGTTTGATTAATAAAGGATTTCAAATCTGTTGTAGCAATAATCATTGCTTCTGTTTCGCCATCTATTATATTAATCTTAATTTTAGAAGCGGATAATACCTGATCGGCCACTTGTTGTCCATTATCGGCCTCACGCATAGCACTAGTTGCACACGCCATAAAACGCTCTACTTTATTTACTTTCATTAATAAATAGAAAGCTTGCATAGCTTCGATCATTCTGTTTTTTGAATCTAGGCTTATTTTTCCTTTAGTAAAAACATCCTGACCCAAACGAACAGGCACGCGAATTAATGAGCTTTTGCTAAAGACCGTTTCTTTATCTTTTTCTTCAATTATGTTCATTATCAGCAATCGCATAGCGTTTGACCCTATGTCTATTGCCGCATATTTTTTTATTTTTAGCATTATTGATTATTAAGTTTGTTCAAAAAATAATTATACATCTCTTTTTGCGCTTGAAAATCTTTCTCTGATGTTTTTTCTCTATATTTATTTGTCATATCACTTGATAATATTCGTGTTTTCACATTTCCTTCCCAACAAATATCAAAAGTTTTGATAAGTTCTGCTTTTATCTCTTCATCATAAATTGGACAACTAACCTCTACTCTTTCATCAAGATTTCTTGTCATAAAATCAGCAGAAGAAATATAAACATACGGATTGGAGTTATTGCCAAAAATATAAATACGAGAGTGCTCTAAAAAACGATCTACTATGCTGATTACTTCAATATTTTCACTCATTCCTTTCACACCAGGAATCAAACAGCAAATACCTCTGACCAATAAACGAATTTTAACTCCTGCATTACTAGCTTTATAGAGTCTATTTACCATTTTAAGATCTGATAAACTATTCATTTTTAAATGAATATAAGCAGGTAATCCTAATTTCGCATTCTTAATTTCATTATCTATCAACTTGTAAAATCCTGAACGTGTGTAATGAGGTGAAACTAATAAGTGTTTGTATTTATTTACACGATAATTTACTTTTAAAAATTCAAAAACTTTTGACACATCTTTTAAGACCGAATTATTTGAGGTTAAAAGTGTTACATCTGTATATACTTTTGCTGTACTTTCATTAAAATTTCCTGTAGATATAAAACCATACCGTTTTATTTTCTTTTTCTCCAAACGCTCTACTACACATATTTTACTATGTACCTTTAATCCTTTTACACCAAAAATAAGATCTACTCCTTCTGATTGCATTAATTCAGAATAATAAATATTACTAGCTTCATCAAAACGCGCTTGTAATTCTACTTGAGCAATTACTTTTTTTCCATTTTTTACCGCATTTATCAAAGAGCTAATAATTTGCGAGTTTTTTGCCAAACGGTATAACGTAATTTTTATAGATAGCACTTGAGGATCTAAAGCAGCTTCTCTTAAAAAACGCACCAAATAAGAAAAAGATTGATAGGGTGTGTAAATCATATAATCTCTTTTCTGTAATTGGTAGATAATGGAGTCTTCCATATTTAAGTTAGGCACAGGTAAAGCCACATGTTTTGGATAAACCAAATCCATTCTATTCAAAGTAGGAAAACTCATGTAATCTCTCCTATTATGATATCTACCTCCGGGAATTATACTGTCGTTTCGTTCTATTTCCACGTTTTCCAACAAGTAATTGAGCATATCATCATCCATTTCCTGATCATATACGAATCGTACAACCTCTCCTTGTTTTCTATCCTTTACACCACTTGAAATTTTTTCAACAAACGATTTATGTAAATCTGTATCTACGCCTAGTTCTGCATCACGAGTTACTTTAATCATATAAGCTTTTTCTGCTTTATAATCGTAAGTATTAAATATAGAAGATAAATTATATCTAATTATATCATCAATTGTTATGATATATTTATTTTCATCACTAGAAGGTAGTTCAACAAATCGATTAATGAAATTCGGAATTTCTATGATTGCATACTTTGTTTCTTTCTTTCTTTTATTGGTTCTGCTACGAATATTTCTTAACTCTTCATCTACCTCTAATTTTACAACCAAATATCCGTGTGTGTCTCTAAGCAAAGGAAAAGGAGCCAAATCACTTAATAAAACCGTAACTAAATCGATGGAAAGTGTATGTAAAAAGTAATTTTTCACAAAAACTTTTTGCTCGTCATTAATAGAGTTTTCATCCAAAATAAAAATCCCTTCTGCTTCTAGCTTATTTTCTATTTCAGATAAAATTCTTAAGCTTTCTGCTTGTAATGTTATTACCCGATTGGTAATTTGCAACAATAAATCTTTAACCACTACTCCACTACCAAGTTTTCTATTGGCTTCTCCCATAACAACCATTCTCCGAATTGTTGCATAACGAACTCTAAAAAATTCGTCTAAATTATTAGAGAAAATACCTATAAATCTCAAACGCTCCAAAAGAGGAACTGTATTATCTGCAGCTTCTTGTAATACGCTTTCATTAAACGATAACCAACTAATTTCTCGGTCGATATAATGAAACTTTGTTGTGCTTATTGTTGTATTCATTAATTTACTTTAAGTGTCTTGGAAATATTATTTTCTTAATAATTCCATTTTTAATGTCTTGCCAATTATCTTGCTCAAAATTCATTATTACTACACCTGTTGTTGGCACATTTTCAATAGAATTAGTACCAAATTTATTAACAAAATCTGTTATTGCCTCATTATGACCAAAAATAATTAATGCATTATGATTATTACCACAACCTTTGATTGTTTTGGTAAGTTTTTTTTCATCAAAAGTATAAATCTCTTCTTTTGCTAAAACATAATCATTATTGATTTCTAAATTTTGACAAAAGATGGTAGCCGTTTGCCTAGCACGTTTGGCTGTACTAGTCCATGCAACAAATTTCTTCGGTAAATATTCTCTCATAGCCTGAGAAACTAAGTGAGCATCTTGCACTCCTCTTTCTTTGGAAATAGGTCTACTTTTATCATCAACTATTGTGTCCCAACACGATTTAGCATGTCTTATCAAAATTAGCTCTTTCATAACAAATTAATTTATCTACTATAATATTACTACATTTTTTATCTAAAATTATATTTTAAACATTTTACTTGTACTTACTATTAAATGTAATATAAAATATTGAAAATAAATATATTTTACGCTATTAAATAAAAACTTTACTTTTGAAATAAATATAAATACCTTTTACGATGAGGAAATTCTCTATTGAATTTAAATGGGCTGCTATTGCTACACTAGCTGCTTTAATTTGGATGTTTATAGGAAAAGCAGCAGGATTGCAAACAGACCTACAAAAAGTTCGTTTTGAAGTACTTCATGAAATGCTATTTAGCTTTCTTTTATTTATTTTCTATTGGTTAGGAATTTATCAGAAGAAAAAAGAATATTACCATAATATAATTACATGGCAACAAGCTTTCTTTACAGGTTTGGTAATGTGTATATTAATTTCTATGTTTTTCCCGATTGTACAATTCATAACCTATAATCAAATAAGCCCTGATTTTATGGAAAACTTAAAACAGGCACTAGTTTTAGATGGCAGAATGAATGAAGAAGAAGCAGCTAAAAACGCTTCATTTGATTTATTTATTCGCAATGGTGTGATGAATAATCTATCTTTTGGTGTTATCTTTACTACAATAATTGCGTATTTTATAAAAACAAAAGATTTAGATAAATCAAAAATACTTGCAGCTAAAAAACCAGAAATGGTGAAGGTAAAAAAACAAAAAGGCAAATCGAAAAAAAGATAACACTTAAAACTAAATAAATGAATATTAATAATATACCAAAAATAAAAAATACTGATGCTGGTAACTTTTTTTTACTAGCAGGTCCGTGTGCAATTGAAGGAGAAGCTATGGCTTTTCGAATTGCAGAACACATTGTTAAAGTTACGGATAAACTAAAAATTCCTTTCGTATTTAAAGGTTCTTTTAAAAAAGCAAATAGATCTAGAATTGATAGTTTTACTGGAATTGGAGATATTGATGCTTTAAAAATTTTACAAAAAGTTGGTAATGAATTTAGCGTACCAACAGTTACTGATATACATGAAGTTTCTGATGCAGCAATGGCTGCTGAATATGTTGATATTTTACAAATTCCTGCATTTTTAGTAAGACAAACTGACCTTGTTGTGGCAGCAGCAAAAACAGGTAAAATTGTCAACTTGAAGAAAGGACAATTTATGAGTCCTGAAAGCATGAAACACGCTGTTCAAAAAGTATTAGATTGCAACAATGAAAATGTGTTAATTACGGATAGAGGAACAATGTTCGGTTATCAAGACATGATTGTAGATTACAGAGGAATTCCTACAATGCAGCACTATGCCCCTACGATTTTAGACATTACTCATTCATTACAACAACCTAATCAAAGCAGTGGAGTTACTGGTGGAAGACCAGATTTGATTGAAACTATTGCTAAAGCAGGTATTGCTGTTGGTGTAGATGGTATCTTCTTAGAAACACATTTCAATCCTGCAGAAGCTAAAAGTGATGGCGCAAATATGTTGCACTTAGATCATTTTGAAGGATTAATGAATAAGTTAGTAGCTATTAGACAAACAATTAATAAGTTTTAAAAACTTACAATTTTTTCTGGTTATACAAAATAAAGGGGAAGTTTCTATTGAAAACTTTCCCTTTGTGTATTTTAGATGTTATATTTTTACACCTACCTACAAAAGCAATTAATATTCTTTTCCCTTTCAAACATTTACACAGCAAGCTTTTATTTTTTCAATTATCACAACCTTTAAATAGAACCAAATAATTTAATTAGGCAATAAATTGTCAATATCTTAACTATTACTTAGTAAAATAAATATGCTTTCTATTGTAATTTTATTACTATAAAATAAGATATTATGACTGCACTGCAAAAATTATATAACTTTTCAAAAAAACTAAAGTACAGCGATATCGTAATGCCAACACTATTTATTGGACATGGTACACCGATGAATAGTATCGATAACAATAAATTTTCACTAAACTGGGCTGAACTAGGTAATTCACTGCCAAAGCCAAAAGCTATTATTGTTGTGTCTGCTCATTGGCTTACCAAAGGAACTCATATCACAGCAATGAACAATCCGACAACTATTCATGACTTTTATGGTTTCCCGCAAGCTTTGTTTGATGTAAACTATCCAGCTCCTGGAAATCCAGCGCTTGCTCAAGAGGTAAAAAATCAGTTGACTAATTATAATATTGATCTTGATCATGAATGGGGATTAGATCATGGTACTTGGACTGTTACCCGTCACATGTTTCCGAAAGCAGATATTCCAATACTACAATTAAGTATCGATTTTAATCAACCTCTTGATTATCATTATGAATTAGCTACGCAATTAAAAGATTTAAGAAAAAAAGGAGTATTGATATTAGGAAGTGGCAATATGGTTCATAACCTAAGAATGGTTGTTTGGAATAAAATAAACGATTCTTATGGGTACGATTGGGCAATTGAGATTAATGAAATCATGAAAAATAAAATCGCTAGTAATAGTTTTAAGGACCTAATTGACTACGAGAAATTAAATTCTCACATAAAATTAGCTATTCCGTCTCTTGATCATTATATTCCAATGATTTATAACTTAGGCCTTAAAGATAATAAAGACGATTTGCTTTTCTTTAATGATGAATGTGTTGCAGGCTCTTTAACCATGACATCATTTATGTACTATCAATAATAAAAATTAACTAGCACTAATAGAATGTAATCTGATTAAAATTATCTTTTTACAATTGATAATAGAGTCTAGCTTTAATCTTTACTAATTTTTAAAATAATACATGACATTATCTGAAAAATACTATTTTGTTTTAAACAATATTTTGCTTTTACAGTCATAATGTCAGATTTAAAAATTAACTATTCGCCAGATAAGGTATTAAAAAAATAGGGAATGGTTATTGAGATAACTATTGAAATATATATAATTATGACAATAGAAAACAATCACGTAGTAACTGTACAGTACAAACTACATACGTTAGAAAATGGGGAAAAAGTATTTGTAGAAGAAACTACCTCTGAAAACCCATTAACTTACCTTCAAGGTGTGGGGATGATGATTCCGAAATTTGAAGAAGAATTAGCTGGATTACAAGCCTCAGATAAAAAAACATTCGTAATAACGCCAGAAAACGGATATGGCGAAAAAGACCCTAATGCAATTGTACAATTGCCATTAGATATGTTTAACGAATCTGGATTACCTCCTGTTGGAGCTATGTTACCACTTACTGATAATGACGGAAATCAATTTCGCGCTATTGTGTTAGAAGTAACAGATAATGCTGTAATTACTGATTTAAACCATCCAATGGCTGGTAAAACATTAGAGTTTGAAGTAGAGGTTGTATCAACTAGACCTGCAACTGAAGAAGAATTAGCACATGGTCACGCACATGGTGTTGATGGTAATGAAACTCACTAATTATAAATAAAAAAAATCAGGATTATATATCCTGATTTTTTTATGAATAAGTAATTAAACTTGAATAACACCTAGATTAAATTGTTTTTCAATTGGAGCATGATTTGCTGCTTCAATTCCTATCGAAATCCATTTACGAGTATCTAATGGATCAACAATTCCGTCTGTCCAAATTCTTGCTGCCGCATAATAAGGAGAAACTTGTTTGTCGTATTTTGCTTTGATTTTATCAAATAACTCAGCTTCTTTTTCTGGTGTAATTTCTTCTCCTTTTGCTTTTAAAGAAGAAGCTTCAATTTGCAACAAAACTTTAGCTGCTTGAGCTCCGCCCATTACCGCTAGTTCAGCACTTGGCCAAGCAAAAATTAATCTAGGATCATATGCTTTTCCGCACATAGCATAGTTTCCAGCACCATATGAATTTCCTACAACAACAGTAAATTTAGGTACAACAGAATTTGAAACAGCATTTACCATTTTAGCTCCGTCTTTGATAATTCCTCCATGCTCAGATTTACTTCCAACCATGAAGCCAGTAACGTCTTGTAAAAACACTAAAGGAATTTTCTTTTGGTTACAATTCGCAATAAAACGAGTTGCTTTATCTGCAGAATCTGAATAAATCACTCCTCCAAATTGCATTTCACTCGGTTTGGTTTTGGCAGCCGTTGTTTTTACAACTTTACGCTGGTTGGCTACAATACCTACTGCCCAACCATCGATACGAGCATAGCCTGTTATAATTGTTTGTCCATAATTTTCTTTGTATTCTTCAAACTCAGAATTATCAACCAAACGCTTTATGATTTCCAGCATATCATATTGTTCCGCTCTCGATTTTGGTAAAATTCCGTATATCTCGTTTGGATCTAATGCCGGTTTTTGCGGCTTTATACGATTATATCCTGCTTTATCAAAATCGCCAATTTTATCAACAATCTTTTTTATTTTATCTAGAGCATCTTTGTCGTCTTTTGCTTTATAATCTGTTACTCCAGAGATCTCACAGTGAGTTGTTGCTCCACCTAAAGTTTCATTATCAATACTTTCACCAATAGCTGCTTTTACTAAATAACTACCAGCTAAGAAAATACTACCTGTTTTATCGACAATTAAAGCTTCATCGCTCATAATTGGAAGATAAGCTCCACCAGCAACACAACTTCCCATAACAGCAGCTATTTGAGTAATACCCATACTACTCATAATGGCATTATTTCTAAAAATACGTCCGAAATGCTCTTTATCTGGAAAAATTTCGTCTTGTAATGGTAAGTAAACTCCAGCAGAATCTACTAAATAAATAATAGGGAGTTTATTTTCAATGGCAATTTCTTGAGCTCTTAAATTTTTCTTCCCAGTAATCGGAAACCAAGCACCTGCTTTTACCGTAGCGTCATTAGCAACAATGATACATTGCTTTCCTTTTATATAACCAATTTTTACTACAACACCTCCTGATGGACAACCACCATGTTCTGCATACATTTCATCTCCTGCAAACGCTCCAATCTCAATACTTTCTGTTTTAGGGTCAAGTAAATAATCAATACGCTCTCTTGCAGTCATTTTACCTTGAGCATGTAATTTTTCAATTCTTTTCTGCCCTCCTCCAAGTTTTACCTTTGCTAATTTTTGTTTTAATTCAGAGACCAATAATTTATTATGATCTTCATTTTTGTTAAAGTTAATATCCATAGTTTTAAGGTTGTACTATACTGTGTTTTTAGTTTGATGCTAAAATACAAAATATCTACAGATGACAAGCCAGATTTTATATCTTAATAAAGTAAAAAAGCCTCATCTATTTAAATACTTTTAAATAAATTAAAAAGAAGATGTTCCAAAAGATCATCCCCCTTTTATTTTCTTATCATAGAAGTCGTCTTGACTTTTGTAAAATAGAGAAGGGTTATAGAACTTTGTGTCGCTCAACCAACAAAACCTACAACCCCATTTACCACTCCCAAAAAAAGGATTTAAATCAAAAGCTCCAATTTATGAGATAGTTAATGCCATATTATACAAACTAAAAAAAGGTGTCCAATGGAGTTATTTGTCAGTTCAAGCTTTGTTTAGTACTCAAGTATTTGGTCATTTTCGTAATTGGTGCAAAGTAGGTGTGTGGCAATCTTGTTGGACAGAATTACTAAAGAAGAATAAGTCACTTATTGATTTATCAAGTGCAGACTTAGACGGAAGCCATA
>CANQRD010000061.1 GCA_947626185.1 uncultured Flavobacterium sp. | reverse complement strand
GTATTGTGGTCTGGAAAAGTAATTGAAGAAATTAAACCAAACGACAAAAGCACAATTGCAATTGACAATTATAATAAACTATTGAAAGAAGATGATAGAATAGAAACTGTTTTATTGCCAATTCGCGATGGGCTAACTGTTTCTCGTGTAAAATAACAATACATACGACGAACTATTCAATTCAAAATCAAGAAAATAAACATTGTAATTTTAGATTATTTTTTTTGAAAATCGAATCAAAAAAACAGTATCTTTGCAGGAATTTTAATCGAGGTCGGGTACCTCAAAAAAATAAATATTATGTCTGTAAAAATTAGATTACAAAGACACGGTAAAAAAGGAAAACCTTTTTACTGGGTAGTAGCTGCTGATTCACGCGCTAAAAGAGATGGTAAATTCTTAGAAAAAATTGGAACTTACAATCCAAACACTAACCCTGCAACTGTAGATATCAATGTTGATGCTGCTGTTCAATGGTTATTCAATGGTGCACAACCTTCAGATACTGCTAGAACTTTACTTTCTTACAAAGGAGTAATGTTGAAACACCACTTACAAGGTGGAGTTAGAAAAGGAGCTTTAACTCAAGAGCAAGCTGATGCTAAATTCACTGCTTGGTTAGAAGAAAAAGCTGCTAAAATCAACGCTAAGAAAGATGGTTTATCATCTAACAAAGCTGCTGAAAAAGCTGCTAAATTAGCTGCTGAAAAAGAAGTAAACGCTAAACGTACAGCTGCTGCTGCTGAAGCAAAAGCTGCTGCTGAAGCTGCTACTACAGAAGAAAGTGTAGAAGCTACTGAAGAAAACAACGAAGAAACTCAAGCATAATTTCTTGGCGATATGCGTAAACAAGATTGTTTCTATTTAGGCAAAATCGCAAAAAAATTTAGCTTCAAAGGAGAAGTCTTAGTTTATTTAGACACAGACGAACCTGAGTTATACGAAAATTTGGAATCAGTATTCGTTGATTATAACGGACAACTGGTTCCTTTTTTTATTGAAGCTGCTTTTTTGCATAAAAATGATTTCTTGCGAGTAAAGTTTGAAGACTCTGAATCTGAAGAAGACGCAGACAGACTTATTGGAAGTGAATTATATTTGCCCTTAGATTTATTGCCTAAATTAGAAGGTAACAAATTTTACTATCACGAAGTAATTGGCTTTGAAGTTGTAGATGCTGCACAAGGTCCTATTGGTACTTTGGTACGTATTAACGACAGTAATTACCAGGCTTTATTTGAGATTGATAGCAATGGAATAGAAGTTTTAGTACCCATGATTGATCAGTTTATTGAAAAAGTAGATCGAGAGAACAAAAAACTAATATTAAATATTCCGGCTGGATTGGTCGATTTATATTTAAACAAATAAGTAATCGTATAAAAACCTTGCAAAAAATTGCAAGGTTTTTATATTTCTTTTTAATTGTATAATTAAAAATAGTATTTCTAAATTTAATAAGTAAACTTATAATAAATTAGATTGTACGATGAAAATAAGCCACATCAGCAAAAAGACAATTCGAGAGGGAGAAGAAATTAATGGTAAAGATATTAGATCGAGTATTTTTCAACTCATTCAGATTGATTATCCTAATTTTTCAAAAAATGATTATATTACTCTTAACGAACTCAATCGCTATCGACGACTCTATATGACTCATTTAATGATGGAAGAAAAAGGAGAACTAGCAGTGCTAGATCAAGAAGTAATGAGCGCAATTAAAAATAATTCCATTTTATCAGAAAATATTCAAGACGAAATTGAAACAAAATTATCTTTAGGGCAAAAAGTAGCCGACAAAGTGGCTTCATTTGGTGGAAGCTGGACCTTTATTCTTACCTTTTTTGCCTTTCTTACTCTTTGGATTATCATCAATATTTGGATTTTTACTACAAAACCTTTTGATCCCTATCCTTTTATTCTACTAAACTTAATTCTGTCTTGCTTAGCAGCAATACAAGCACCTATTATTATGATGAGTCAAAATAGGCAAGAACAAAAAGACAGACAGCGCAATGAGCATGATTATAAAATTAATCTAAAAGCTGAATTAGAAATTAAATTATTGAGTGAAAAAATAGATCACTTATTAGTTCATCAAAATAAAAAATTATTGGAAATACAAGAGCTTCAAATCGATTATTTAGAAGATGTTTTGAAAGAGTTAAACAAAAAAAGTTAATTTCAATCATAAAATTTAATCTCCATCTTCTAAAATAAAAATATCTTCTACTTTCACTTCAAAAAAACGAGCTAGTTTTAAGGCTAAAACAGTTGACGGAACATACTTATTATTTTCCATTGCATTAATAGTTTGTCTACTAACAGAAATGATATTTGCCAACTCTTCTTGTGTAACATTTTTAATTGCTCTTTGCACTTTCAAGGTATTTTTCATTCTCTAGTTTTTATTAATGTATAATAAATATTGAAATCGAATAATAAATAATATCATCATTGTAAACATATTATAAAGCATAACCTGAAAGAATTCTATTCCATAAACAAACAAAAATAACAATAAAAGTATAATATAATTACTTATAAACGCCCATTGAAATGCTTGTAAGCGTAATTTTGAAATATACTCATCTTCTATTTTCTCTTTTGAAAAAACAACAAGTAAACCTCCAACTAAAAATAAACCTCCTACCAAAGTAAAAGTAATATTTGCTTTTACAAAACTAAAATATGTGATGTCTGATTGCAAAAATTCACTACCTACAATCGTAAAAACATTGGTCTCTAGAAAAGGAAAATCATCTTTAAATACAAATGTGACATAACTCCATATTATGATGCTGATAGCTAACATTATCCAACCTATTTTCTTAAATCTATTGGATAGTAAAAATTTTGACTCCATTTTTTAATCTTTTAAGTTTTATCAAATATATTGATTTACTTTTAAGAGTAAAATAAACTTTACTTTTAGTCATGATTTTTTTACATTATTAAAATATAAACTACTTGAAAAAGAATTTCAACAACAGCAAATTCAATCTTCCTACCAAGAATACTTCTCTATAAAGCAGGCTATTTTTTGTATTTTTGACTATTCAAATTTCATTTTACAATGTTTAAATTCAAACAATTTACCATACAGCAAGATAAATGTGCCATGAAAGTTGGTACTGATGGTGTTTTACTAGGTGCTTGGACACCTATTAATAACAATCCAAATAAAATATTAGACATAGGCTCTGGCACTGGATTATTAGCACTAATGATGGCACAACGTACCAATGCCGAACAAATTGACGCTGTAGAAATTGATGCAGATGCGCATGAACAAGCTGTAGACAATTTTGAAAATAGTCCTTGGGGAGATCGTTTATTTTGTTATCATGCAGATTTAGAAACATTTGCTAATGAAATGGAAGAAGAATATGACATCATTATTTCCAATCCACCTTTTTACAGCGAAGATTATAAAACAATCGATAAACAAAGAGATACTGCTCGTTTTCAAACTTCCCTTCCATTTGATTTATTAATTGAAGCTGTAGAATATTTTTTATCAGAAAAAGGAATATTTAGTGTAATTATTCCGGCCAAAGAAGAAGATCGTCTAATCTATTTAGCCGCAGAATTTGAACTTTATCCACTAAAAGTAACTCGTGTACGTGGCAATGAAAAAGCAGAGATAAAACGAAGTTTAATTGCATTTTCTAGACAACGTATAGAGAAAATTCCTCTAAATGAACTAATAATTGAAGAAAAAAGACACTTCTACACTCCTGAGTTCTCGGCACTGGTAAAGAATTTTTATCTAAACATATAGGTAGAACCAAAATATATTTTGTTAATAAATAAATTTTATAGAATTTTGCTTTAGTGAAAAACATAAAAACAATGAACTCATTTTATACAGTAAAACAAGCAATGATGATGATGTGGAAAAAACCGCAGGGCTTGTCTATTGGATAAAATGAAAATCTATATACATAAAAAAGCCCTTGCCACTGCAAGGGCTTTTTTTATTACTGGTGTTATATAATCAAATTAATAAAAATGAACCTAAATATTTTATTTTCTATGCAAATGCGAATGCAATCATCAATGATGATAAAGATATATTATGGCCAAAAGTAAACAAGTTAGTAAAGTGATAAATTACCCAACTTGAAGTCCTTTCGGCTAGCCGAAAGGACTTTTTTTAAATACAAATAATCTTAATAAAAATAAAATGAGTAATTATAATTTTTCAACACAAGTATTACACGAAGGACATAATGTTCAAGAAACAGCTGGCACAAGAGCAGTACCAATTTATCAAACATCATCTTACGTTTTTGAAAATGCAGATCATGCTGCTGGTGCATTTAACTTATCTATACCTGCATATATCTATACAAGATTAAACAACCCAACAAATGATGTTTTAGAAAAAAGATTAGCAGTATTGGAGGGGGGAATTGGAGCGGTGGTTACTGCTTCAGGCGCATCTGCAATTTCTACAACTTTTCTTACTTTATTGAAAGCTGGCGACCATATTGTTTCTTCAAACAGTTTATATGGTGGTACATATAATTTATTCAATATTACACTTCCTCGTCTAGGAATTAATACAACATTTGTAGATCCAGCAGATATAGAAAACTTCCGAAACAATATTCAAGATAATACAAAAGCAATTTTTGTTGAAAGTCTTGGAAATCCAAAGTTAGATATCATCAATTTAAAAGCAGTTGCAAAAATTGCTCAAGAATATAAAATTCCATTTATTGTTGATAATACAGTTGCTTCTCCAGCACTTTTAAATCCAATAAAATACGGAGCAAATATTGTTATCCATTCACTTACTAAATACATCGCTGGAAACGGAACATCATTGGGAGGGGCAATTATTGATGCTGGAACATTTGATTGGTCTAGTGGAAAATTTCCTGAATTTACGGAACCTTCACCGGGTTATCATGGATTAATTTATCACGATGTATTAGGAAATGCCGCTTTTATTGCCAAAATAAGAATTGAAGGTCTAAGAGATTTAGGTGCAGCTTTAAGTCCATTTAATGCATTTCAAATTATTCAAGGATTAGAAACATTACCCTTACGAATTCAAAAACACAGCGAAAATGCATTAGAATTAGCTAAATGGTTAGAAAAACAAGAAGTAGTTTCTTGGGTAAACTACCCTGGCTTAACTTCTAGCAAATACAATGATTTGGCAAAAGAATATTTACCAAACGGGCAAAGTGGCGTTGTAACCTTTGGGTTGAAAAAAGGATTTGAAGCTGCGAAAACAGTTGCCAATGAAACAAAACTTTTTTCGCTATTAGCCAATATTGGCGATACAAAATCACTAATTATCCACCCTGCATCTACCACGCATCAACAATTAACTGTAAGCGAGCAAAAAGCAACAGGAGTAACACCTGATTTAATCCGTCTATCTGTAGGATTAGAAAACATAGAAGATCTAAAAGTCGATTTACACAACGTGTTTAAAACATTATAAAATGAGTAGCCAAACTGATATACTTCAATACATACCAATCGATCCGCATACAGGAGCTATTACTGTACCAATTTATCAAACCTCAACTTTTGCACAAGAAGCTCCTGGAGAGAACAAAGGATTTGATTATTCGCGCACCAATAATCCAACACGTCAAGTATTGGAAAATCTAATTGCGAAGCTAGAAAACGGAGCTCAGGGTTTTGCTTTTGGCAGTGGATTAGCTGCTATAGATGCTGTATTTAAAACCCTTTCTAGTGGAGATGAAGTAATAGCAATAGCAAATATTTATGGCGGAACCCAACGATTATTGGATCAAGTATATGCAAAGTTTGGAGTAAAAACTCATTATGTAGATTCCACAAATACAGCAAACATAAAACAAACAATCAACGAAAATACCAAGCTAATTTGGATTGAAAGTCCAACAAATCCAACATTAAAAATTTCGGACATAAAAGCTATTGCACAAATAGCAAAACAACACAATATTTTGTTGTGTGTAGATAACACCTTCGCTACGCCAATTGCGCAAAAGCCAATGGATTTAGGAGCTGATATTGTTGTGCACAGTGCTACAAAATACATTGCTGGACATTCTGATGTTGTAGCAGGATTAGTTGTAACAAAAACAGAAGAATTAGGTAAAATCATCAAATTTCATCAAAATTCCACAGGTGCCATTTTAAGTCCATTCGACAGTTTTTTAACCATCAGAGGAATAGAAACTTTACTACTTAGATACAAAAGGTATTCAGAAAATGCACAAAAAATTGCCGAATACTTAAGCACACATCCAAAGATAAACAACATTTATTATCCAGGATTACCAACTCACGAAGGGCATGAATTAGCCCAAAAACAACAAAAATATTTTGGTGGCGTAATTAGCTTCGATTTAAAAGAAAATACAAAAGAAGCTGCATTAAAAATTATCAAAAACTTCAAGCTTTTTACGCTTACAGAAGGTTTAGGCGGAATAAAAAGCTTAAGCAATTATTCATTTGAAATGTCGCACGGATCAGTGTCTGAAGAAACAAAATTAAAAGTAGGAATTACGGCAAGTTTTATTCGTCTTTCTATCGGATTGGAAGAAGCGGACGATTTAATTGCCGATATCAAACAAGCATTAGCCAAATAATATTGAATGCAATCATGAATAACTTACAAATCATCATCATCAATTATCCTTTAACCAATGGTGAAACGCAAACTTTCTATTTGACGTATCAACTATTTGGTCAGCCGTTGCACAGTGCGCCAATTGTGCTTGTAAATCACGCATTAACAGGCAATAGTGAAGTAGCGGGAAGAAATGGATGGTGGAATAATTTAATTGGTGAAAATAAAGTAATTGACCTCAACAAATACACAGTTATAGCATTTGATATTCCAGGAAACGGATATGATAAAAACGAAAAACATTTAATACACAATTACCAAGATATTTCTACGCAAATCATAGCAGAACTATTTTGGGAAGGAGTAATACAATTAAATATAAATGAATTGTATGCCGTAATTGGTGGAAGTTTAGGCGGAAGCATTGCGTGGCAAATGGCAATATTAAAGCCAAACAGAATAAAAAAACTTATTCCAATTGCAACAAATTACAAAGCATCTGACTGGTTAATTGGCAATGTTTTGGTACAAAATAGTATTCTAATCCATTCTTCGCAACCCATACAAGACGCGCGAATGCACGCAATGTTGCTTTATAGAACTCCTGCTTCATTTGATCAAAAGTTTAAGCATCAACTTGTAGAAAATGAACATAAATATAAAGTAGAAAGTTGGTTAGAATATCATGGAAAAGCATTGAATAATCGTTTTACAATTGAGGCTTATTTATTAATGAATCACTTGTTAAAAACCATTGGACAAAATATATCTGATGATGATTTAATCGATTTTGCCAAAAACACAAAAACAGAAATTCATTCTATTGCCGTAAACACTGATTATATGTTTACCAATATTGAACAACAAGAAACAGTTGAAAAACTAAAATCACACAATGATTTTATAACCTATCAAGAGATTGAATCTATCCACGGACACGATGCTTTCTTGATTGAATATGAACAATTAAACCAATTATTACAACCTTTATTTTAAAATTAGCATGTCATGAAAATAGTAAAGTTTGGAGGAAAATCTCTTGCGTCTGGACAAACATTTGACAATGTTATTAATATCATTAAAACAAAAATAAACGAAAGTTCTATCGCTGTGGTGGTTTCTGCCATTGGTGACACAACTGATACGTTAGAATATATATTAGAATTAGCTAAAAACAAACACGATTACATTACTGCTTTTGAAAGTTTTAAAAATCGTGATTATCACCAATATCACATTATTCAAACAGAATTAGAAGTTTTAGGTAAACTTTACGAAGGAGTATCATTAATTGAAGATTATAGTCCTAAAATAAAAGATCAAATTCTAGCACAAGGTGAACTAATTGCAAGTAAAATTTTAACTGCACAATTAAACGCAGAAGGAATTAAAGCTGTAGCAGCAGATAGCAGACAGTTTTTTATTACTGATACTAATTTTGGTAGCGCACAAGCGTTAGAAGAAATATCTAAACAAAAAACACAAGCTTTTTTCGCTGAATTACCAAATGATACCATTGCGGTTATTACAGGTTTTATTGGTGCTACAGAAAAAGGAGAAACTACAACATTAGGTAGAAATGGAAGTAATTACTCTGCGGCGTTATTAGCCAACTTTATAAGAGCTGAAGAATTACAAAATTACACACATGTTGATGGAATTTACACCGCTAATCCTGATTGGGTTAAAAATGCACAAAAAATAGAAGAATTACACTTTGATGAAGCTAATGAATTAGCCAATTTTGGCGCTTCAATTTTACACGCAAAAACAATATTGCCTTTAGTAGAGAATAATATTCCTTTAAGAATTTTAAACACTTTAAATCCTGAAAGTAAAGGAACTTTAATTTCTAACAAACCAACTGCAAAAGGAATAAAATCACTATCTCTACAATCGGATGTTGCTTTAATCCAATTTGAAGGTAGAGGCTTATTAGGAATTGTTGGTGTAGACGCACGTGTATTTACAGCTTTGGCAAATGAAAACATCAGTGTTAGTGTAATATCTCAAGGAGCTTCAGAACGAGGATTAGGGTTTATTGTTGAAGCTAAAGATGCTGAATTAGCAAAAGAAGCATTAGACAAAGAATTCTCAAACGATTTCTATACAAGAGATGTTAACAACATTTCAGTTATCAGAGATATAGCAGTGATTTCAATCATTGGACAAGATTTAAGCACTTTTGACAAACCATATGCTGCGTTAGTAAAAAACAAAATTGTACCTATTCTTTTCAACAATACTGTTACTGGAAAAAATGTAAGCTTAGTCGTTAAAAAAGAAGAAGCGAAAAAAGCGTTGAATGTAATTCATGGACAAATTTTTGGTATTGCAAAAAAAATCAACATTGCCGTTTTTGGACATGGATTAGTAGGCGGAACTCTAATAGATCAAATTCTTGAATCTGCAGCATCAATACAAGAAAAGAAAAATATTGCACTAAATATTTTTGCTATCGGAAATTCTAAAAAAGTTTTATTGAATGATACTGGAATCAAAACTAATTGGAGAGAAGAAGTAAAAAACAATAGCGTATCCTATACTATTCAAGAAGTCATCGATTATGCAAATGCCAACCATCTAGAAAACTTAATTGCAATTGACAATACTGCTTCGAGCGAATTTATCAAAACATATATTCCTTTAGTAGAAAATGGTTTCGATCTTATTTCATCCAACAAAATTGCCAATACAGTTTCATATAGTTTCTACAAAGAACTACGCGAAACACTAAATAAAAATCACAAAGAATATTTATACGAAACCAATGTTGGTGCTGGATTACCATTAATTGACACCATTAAATTATTACACTTATCAGGCGAAAACATCACAAAAATTAAAGGAGTTTTTTCTGGTAGCTTAAGTTTTATATTCAATAATTATTCGGTAGAAGAGCAACCATTTAGCGAAATATTAAAACAAGCTATTGAAAAAGGATACACAGAACCAGATCCAAGAGAAGACTTATCTGGAAATGACGTAGGAAGAAAACTATTGATTTTAGCTCGTGAATTGGATTTACAAAATGAATTTGAAGAAATCAATATTCAAAATTTAATTCCAAGCGAATTACAACAAGTAACGACTAGTCAATTCTTAAATAGTCTAGAAGAGCTAAATCCATATTTTGACAAAATAAAAAGTGAATTACCTCAAGATACTGTACTTCGTTATGTAGGAGAATTATCAGGTGATTTACAAACCAACAAAGGAGTTTTAGAAACCAAATTAATTGCTGTTCCTACTAGTTCCGCTTTGGGTCAATTAAAAGGATCTGATAGTATTTTCGAAATCTACACAGAAAGCTACGGAAATAACCCAATTATTATCCAAGGAGCTGGTGCTGGTGCATCAGTAACTGCAAGAGGAGTTTTTGGAGATATTCTTCGTTTAGCCAATAAATAGAAAAGCACACAAAATAAACACAAAATGAGCACAGAAAACAATAAAGAAGGTTATTGTATTGAAACACAAGCCATCCGAACACAAACAGAAAGAAGTCAATTCAACGAACATTCTACTCCACTTTATTTAACATCAAGCTTTGTATTTGATGATGCCGAAACTATGCGTGCTGTTTTTGCAGAAGAAGTAGAACAACATTCTTACACAAGATACACTAATCCAAATACGTCAGAGTTTGTGGATAAGGTTTGTCTGTTTGAAAAAGCTGAGGCAGGATATGCTTTCGCTACTGGTATGGCGGCTGTTTACTGCAGTTTGTTTCCATTGTTAAAAGCTGGAGATCACATTGTTTCTTGTTCTAATATTTTTGGTTCAACGAGAGGTTTGTTTAGCAACACTTTTCCTGAATGGGGAGTAAATACTTCTTATTTTGATATTAATCAAATCAATGAAGTTGAAAAGCTAATTCAGCCCAACACAAAAATCCTGTTTGCGGAAAGTCCAACCAATCCAAGTGTTGACATTTTGGACTTAGTTTATTTAGGAGCAATAGCCAAAAAACACAATTTAATTTTTATTGTAGACAACACTTTTGCTACTCCCTATTTACAAAATCCAATCGAATTGGGTGCGCATATTGTTGTGCATTCAGCTACAAAACTAATCGACGGACAAGGACGAGTTTGTGGTGGGATAACAGTTGGTTATAAAGAATATATTGAGAAAATATATTTGTTTGCCCGTACCATTGGTACAAGTCTTTCTCCTTTTAATGCATGGGTATTGTCAAAAAGCTTAGAAACATTAATTGTACGTGTTGACAAACATTGCGAAAATGCACTTGAAGTAGCACAATATTTAGAAAATCATCCAGAAGTAGAATTTATCAAATATCCGTTTTTACCGAGTCATCCTCAATATGAAATTGCCAAGCAACAGATGAAACAAGGTGGAAATATTATTGCTTTCGGAATAAAAGGTGGAATTGATGCAGGACGAAATTTTTTAAATGCTTTAACGCTTTGTTCTAAATCAGCCAATTTAGGTGATAGCCGAACTATTGTAACACATCCTGCTTCTACAACTCATAGCAAAGTACCACAAGAAGAAAAGCTAGCTACAGGAATTACTGATAACTTAATTCGTCTGTCAGTTGGATTAGAGAATCCAAAAGATATTATTCGCGATTTGGAACAAGCTTTACAACAAAGCGAACAATAATTCAAATCGCACTAATTAATCATAATAAAAGAAACCATGTCAACAACAAATACAACAACAGATATTAGAAGTCTTTTGCAAGAAAAAACATTAGTTCTAGACGGAGCGATGGGAACAATGCTTCAGGCTTATCAATTTTCTGAAGAAGACTTTAGAGGCGAGCGATTTGCTACTTTTGCTCATCCGCTAAAAGGTAATAACGATTTGTTGTCTATTACTCAACCAGAAGCTGTAAAAGAAGTACA
The DNA here is from genome assembly GCA_947626185.1 of uncultured Flavobacterium sp. Classification (GTDB taxonomy): domain Bacteria; phylum Bacteroidota; class Bacteroidia; order Flavobacteriales; family Flavobacteriaceae; genus Flavobacterium. The sequence continues at coordinate 733 of CANQRD010000061.1, read as the reverse complement.
CCGTCAATATTTATTGGCCGGAGCTGATATTATTTGCACCAATACATTTTCTGGAACTACAATTGCCATGGCAGATTATCACTTAGAAGAATTGGTTTATGAACTCAATTATCAATCGGCAAAAATAGCTCGTGAAGTTGCAGATGAAATAAACCTACTTCAACCCAACAAACCGCGTTTTGTAGCGGGAGCAATTGGTCCAACAAATAAAACTGCCAGTTTATCACCAGATGTTAATAATCCGGGGTATCGCGCCATTACTTTTGAAGAATTAAGAGTAGCCTACAAACAACAAGCACAAGCTCTATTGGATGGAGGATGTGATTTATTGTTAGTAGAAACCATTTTTGATACACTTAATGCAAAGGCTGCTTTATTTGCTATTGACGAAATTAGAGAAGAAAGCGGTGTAGATATTCCTATTATGGTATCGGGTACAATAACAGATGCATCAGGTCGTACGTTGTCTGGACAAACGGTTGAAGCTTTTTTAATTGCTATTTCACATATTCCTCTATTGAGTATTGGTTTTAACTGTGCTTTAGGCGCTGAACAATTAGAACCTTACTTAAAACAATTAGGTCAACATACCGCTGTTAATATATCGGCACATCCCAACGCAGGATTGCCAAATGCTTTTGGAGAATACGATCAATCTCCACAAGAAATGCAATCGTTGATTGATAGTTTTTTAACTGACAATCTAGTACAAATTATTGGTGGATGTTGTGGA
>CANQRD010000060.1 GCA_947626185.1 uncultured Flavobacterium sp. | reverse complement strand
TCTACAAAAATAAAAAGTCAAGATGACTTCATTAAATGAAATAGAATTCAACATTAACATAAAAACAATTAGTTTTAAAACTAATTTCCAAAAAGTACTAATTAGCATTGGTTAAAAGTATTTTTGAAATTAAGATGAAAAAAAAGTTATATTTCATAGCTATTAGATCTAATAAACGTTAAACAGAGTTTTGTTACGAAAATAGGATAGTTATATTTGTTTTATAAAAATTAGGAAAATGAAGTATTTGTTTGTTATGATTATTGCGCTATTGCTTTTTGTAATAGGTTTACTTCTATATTTATTATGGTACAGCAACAGGCAAAAAGTAGCTTTAGAAAGAGAAAAAGAATTGTTTGATACTAAGTTACATTACTTACAATTAGAAACTTTAGAATCAAGATTGGATCCACATTTATTTAAAAATATACTTAACTCTATTCAATCACATGCTTATCAAACTTATTATGCTTTAGATAAAATGGCAGGCGTTTTAGATTATATTTTGTATCATAGCCAAAGAAAATTGGTAACATTAAAAGAAGAACACGAATTTTCTATACGTTTGATAGACATTAATAAAATAAAGTTGAATCCTTTATTTCGATTAGATATTCGATCAAATATAGGTGAAATGGAACCTTTGTATAATGAAGAACTTGTTGCTCCCTTAATCTGTGTTGAATTAATTGAAAATGCTTTTAAACATGCAGATTTAACAGGTTCTGATGCATTTATTTCTATTTTGTTTAAAATGAAAAGCGGTCAGTTTGATTTAGTGGTTTCTAATAAAAAATCGTCAAAAGGAATGCTTGCTAAAGAAAAAGGAGGTTATGGTTTATCGGCATTAAGAGAGCGATTAAAGTTAATTTATGGACCTTTTTATCGCTTAGATAAATCAGAAGATGAGCAAGTATATTCAATGCACTTAAAAATTAATTTGAATGAGTTTAAAACTAAAATGCATACTATTAGATGACGAGTTATTGGGACTGAAGTATTTAAAAATGCTTTGCGAACAAATTGACGAAATAGAAGTTGTAAAGGTATTTGACAATCCGACTACTTTTTTGGAAGAAAGAAATCAGCTTGAGTTTGACCTAGCTATTCTAGATATTAATATGCCTGGTATTGACGGAATGGGTGTGGCCCAGCTTTTAGAAAATAAAGGAGTTATTTTTGTAACCGCTTATAAGGAATTTGCTCTAGAAGCTTTTGAAGTTGATGCTATTGATTATATAGCCAAACCAATTAAGAAAGAACGCTTGCAACGTGCTATACAAAAAGCATTAAGACAAAGAAGACAGCAAGAAGTGCCTGCAACAATAACTATTAATTCTAATAAAGGAAAAGCCGTATTACAGTTTGGTGATATTGTTTACATCAAAACTAGTGATTTTGATAGTAGAGATAAAGATATTCTTCTAGAAAATGGAGAGATGTTAATTGCTAAAAATATTTCATTAGATAAATTAGTAGAATTATTGCCAGACACTAAGTTTTGTAGAATAAATAAAAAAGAAATTATTGCTCTTAAAATTGTTCGTTTTTTTGGACATGATCTAATCACCACGCAACTTACTACTGAACAAGGGAAGCCTTTAGAGTTAACCTTGGGGGTTACCTTCAAAACCGATTTTTTAGATAAGGTATAATTTCATTACAAGAAATTAGTGTTTTATTACATTTTTGCTCTTGTTGGCTTCACTTTAGTCTGTACTTATTGTAACGTTTATGATGTTTACATAGAAATTAATCAAACTATTACATTATTATGTTAAAGTACAAAAATACACTTTTGTATTTAGCTATCATAGGAGGTAGTACGGCGCTTATTTATGGCGTGGTAAGCAAAGGAACATTGATGGAAAAGGGGATTCAAACAGTTGTATCTACCAACTCTCCCTGGCAAGATTTTCTAAATACATTAATAGTAAACTTACAAAGCCCACTGGCATTGTTATTAGTACAAATAGTAACAATTGTGCTAGTAGCTAGAGTATTTGGATGGATTTGTAAAAAAATTGGACAACCATCTGTAATTGGTGAAATCATTGCTGGTATTGCATTAGGGCCATCATTAGTAGGTACATACTTTCCTGAGTTTTCAGAAGTAATGTTTCCTGTTCAGTCATTAGGGAATTTAAGTTTTTTGAGTCAAATAGGTCTGATATTATTCATGTACGTAATTGGTATGGAACTCGATTTAAAAGTGCTTAAAAATAAGGCTCATGATGCTGTTTTAATAAGCCATGCTAGCATTGTAATTCCTTTTGCCTTAGGAATGACCCTGGCATATTATATTTATACGTCGTTTGCTCCTGAAGGAGTTTCTTTTCTTGCTTTTGGATTATTTCTAGGAATTTCAATGAGTATAACGGCCTTTCCTGTTTTGGCTAGGATTGTACAAGAAAGAGGTTTACACAAAACGCGTTTGGGGACTATTGTGATTACTTGTGCCGCAGCAGACGATATTACTGCTTGGTGCTTGTTGGCAGCAGTTATAGCCATTATTCAGGCGGGTAGTTTTGTAAGCTCATTATATATAATGGCTTTAGCAGTAATTTATGTTGTTGTAATGCTGAGGTTAGTACGACCTTTTTTAGCACGTATAGCCAATTATCAAACAAAAAATAAAGTGCTTTCAAAAGGTACAGTAGCAATTTTCCTTCTTACTTTAATTATTTCGGCTTATTGTACAGAAGTAATTGGAATTCACGCTTTATTTGGCGCTTTTCTTACTGGAGCTATCATGCCAGATAATATGAAGTTTAGAAATTTGTTTATAGAAAAAGTAGAAGATGTTGCAGTAGTTTTATTCTTACCATTATTCTTTGTTTATACTGGTTTGCGAACAGAAATAGGTTTGCTAAATGAACCTTATCTGTGGAAAATTACAGGAATAATTGTTCTAGTAGCCACGCTTGGTAAGTTTGTTGGGAGTGCTATTACCGCCAAATTTGTAGGTATAAATTGGAGAGATAGTTTAGCTATTGGCGCTTTGATGAATACAAGAGGGCTGATGGAACTTATTGTTCTAAATATTGGTTTTGACTTAGGTGTAATGACAGGGGAAATTTTTGCTATGATGGTAATTATGGCACTAGCAACTACTTTTATGACTGGACCTTTGTTGGATTTTATTACCAAAATATTTGGACCTCTTACGAATGAATTTCAAAACAAAGAAACAGTAATAGGAAAATATCAGGTATTTGTTTTCTTTGAGAATAGATTGACTATTGCACCGTTAATGCGTTTAGCAAGTGCATTTACCGGAAAAGATAATATTGATACGAGAATTACTGCAATGCACGTAATAGATAGCGAAGAAATTAGTGGTTTTAATGATATCGATTATGAACAAGAAATATTTGATGTTGTAGAACAAGAAGCTACTGACATTGGACAAAAAGTGTATACTTACTATAAAGTATCTAATGATATTGAAAGCGACGTAGTAAATATGGTTAATCAAGAAACTTGCGATTTATTACTTATCGAAATGGGATATTCCATTTTTAGAGGATCTGTTCTAGGAAATATTTTAGGTTTTACTACTCGAATTATTAATCCAGATGTTTTACTTAATAAGGTAACGGGAAAAGAGCGTTTGTTTGAAAACTCATGGTTTAACGATCGTACACTACAAATAATGAATCGTGTAAAAGGGCCTTTAGGCATATTTATTAATAAGGATTTTGATAAGTTTGAACATGTTTTTTTACCAGTATTTTCGAAAATGGATTTGAAACTATTGCCATATGTACAAAAATGGATAAGAAATAGCGATGTACAAGTATCTATTTTAGATGCAATTGGAGAGTTAGAAAATCATACAGAATTTAAAGAGCAAATACGCTTAATTGAGCAATACAAGCCCAATCATATTCGAATAATTAGTAATAAAACAATTTCAAAAGAATTTATTGAGGAATACGATATAATGCTTATTAGCTTAGAAAGCTGGAGAAAATTGGTAGAAACAAGAAGTATTTGGTTAAATCATGCTCCATCAATGTTATTAATGCAATCGATGTAGGATTTTTATTTTAATTATTATTCAAAAAAACGGAGATAATCAAAAGTTATCTCCGTTTTACTTTAATTAAGCAATATCATTATTAAAAATTATTTTTCCTTTGTTAAACACCGTTTCTCGTTGAGGTGTTCTTGCTACTGCTTCTGCTGAGCAAGAAGCTTTTACCAGTAAGAAACTAGCTTCTTGGCCTTTTAATGGCCAAATTTTTTCACCATTTGAGTTTAGCGGAGTTATTTTATCTTTGGTTGCAATTCGAAGTGCTCTGCTTAGCGTAAATTCATTTGACCAACCATATAATTCAGCGCATAATTTTGCTTTTTCAAGCATATCGCAGCTACCGAATGGAGACCAATGATCAATAATGCTATCAGTACCTGTCATAATTGGTACTCCATATTCATAAAATTCAGGAATTGGCATTATTGTTTTTCCAATTGGAACAGTGGAGATAACACCAATTTGTAATTCCGCCAATTGTTCAAAAATAGTTTTAGCTTCAGTTGTGTTTAATTGAGCTAAAGCAAATCCATGGCTAATATATGTTTTGCCTTGTAGGGCTTTATTTTCTCTAACTCTTTCAATTATATATTCTATTGCTGCTAGTCCGGTAGTTTTACCTTCGTGTAAATGAATGTCAACACCTTTGTTGTAATCTAAAGCAATGTTAAACATGATATCTAATGATTTCTTCATATTGCCATCCACAGTAGTAGGATCTAATCCACCTATAAAGTCAATGCCTATTTGTGCAGCTTCTCTTAACAAACCTTCAGACTGAGAATATAGTATTCCGTGCTGTGGAAATGCTACAATTTCTGATTGAATATTCTCTTTTTTATTTTCTAAAGCTTTATGTAAATTCTCCAAGCTTTTTAATCCACTTGTTGGGTCTATATTTGTTTGACATCTGGCAAAATAAGTTCCTTTACTATTCATTAGTTCAATAGCTTTCTCTGCTTTTTCTGTTGAGTGAAGCAATAAATTAGGAAGAATTTCTCTTTCTAGGTTGATCATGTCTTTTACTGTTCGACGATCTAGCGCTTCTGCACTCCATGGTTCGCCATAAAAAGTTTTGTCAATATGAATATGCATATCCCTTAATGCAGGAAGTAGTAGCATACCTTTTGCATCAAATAGCGGCAAAGTATATTGTTGATTATTAGCAAGAGCTACGGATTCGATAACTCCATTTTTAATATGTAAATTGTATAATCCAGTTTTTGTAGATTTTACTTGTGCCTTATCATTGTAAACAAAACCTTCCTCCAAAAGTGCATTAATAATCACAAACTCATTAGAATTTGGCAATTGATTGTTTGACTTTTTTTCTTTTGAGTTGGCTAAATATGAACCACTTAAAAATAAACTTCCTGTTACCATAGTTGCTATGTTTAAAAATTCTTTTCTATTCATATTAATAACGACCTCCAGCTGCTTCTAATAGTTTAATCATTTCTTTAAAACCTCTTTTTTTAGCATGATATAAAGGTGTTCTACCATCAGAATCTGTAATATTTACGTCTACACCACCGTCAATTAATGCTTTCACAATAGCTGTTTGTGTTTTATTTCCATTTCCTAATACGATAGCTTCCATGATTGCCGTCCATCCTAAACGATTAACGTGATTGATAGGGTAATTGGGAGTATTGACTAAAAGAATAACTACGTCTAAATGACCTTTTTCTGCAGCTGGAATAAGAGCAGTACCATTGTAACGATTATAAATAGTAAAATCTGCACCGTGTTGTAAGGCTTTTTCAACTATAGCTAAATTACCTTCTGCTCCAGCGTATAAAAAAGGACTATTAAGCATGTTGTCTTGAGCATTTACATTAGCTCCTTTTTCCATTAAGTAAAATGCAATAGTATTGTTTTTTGCATAAACCGCTCTCATTAATGGGGTTTCTCCTTTAGAGTTTGTAGCTTCGATATTGATGTTTTTATTTTCAATTAATTCTTTTACAGCAGATAAATTATTGCTGTCAACTGCTCTGAATAAATCTCTTTCCGTTGGATTTTCCATATCAATCACTTCATTATTTTGTTTATCTGTAGTACAACTTGCCAACAATGTTGTTGAAGTAGTAAGTAGTACAATGGCTAAAAACCAATAGATTATTTTGTTCTTCATTTTCAATTATTTTAAATATTACTTACTTTACAAAGATAGTGGATAGCTGAAAAGCGGAAGATGTAGATATTCTATTCTTTATTGTAAATATTATAACTTAAACGAAATTCTTTAGGTGTTTTATTTACCCATTTTTTAAAGTAATGATAAAAATAACCAATGTCGAAAAAGCTTAAAGAAAAAGCAATTTCTTTAATTGGTAGATTGGTTGTTATAAGTAAACGTTCGGCTTCCAAAACAATTCGTTGTTGAATAACTTGACTAGCAGTTATGCCAAGTTTTTTCTTACATCGGATGTTTAAGTAATTTGGAGTAATATTTAGTTTTTCTGCATAGAAAGCGACTTGATGGTGTTCGGTAAAATATTTTTCTAATAAGTTTTTAAACTCTTGTATTTTTAGATCTTTATTTTCCTGTTCTAATAAAGGATATTCTTTATTATATAATTTTTGTATTTTTTTAAGGAGTAAGAAAAATTGCAAAATACTTATTTCATGATCGATATTTTGATTTTTTAAAAGGAGATTGTTTAACTCTTCTATGGTAGATTTTAGATTAAAATAATTTTCAGGAAAAAGATTGATTAGCTGTGGAACTCCTAATTGAAAAAATGGAAGTTGACTTAAACCGTGAATTAAGTTAATAGTATTCTTAGAAAACATCAGCTGATAACCTTTCGTATTGCCAGAAAGTTGCCAATAATGTACTTGTTGAGGGCGTAAAAAATAAATTTGATAAGGTTTTACAACGTGCTTTGTAAAGTCTATTTCATGAATTCCTTCGCCTTTTTCAATAAAAAGTAGGAGATAAAAATCGTGCATATGAGGTTCTATTAAATCATTTCTACCTTTTTCAGTATGCTCAAATAAAGTGATGTCCCAAGTTTCTTCGCCTAGAATTTTTGCTTTGCTCCAAGTTTCAACATCATTTATTCTGTTTTCTTTCATACTCTTATTCGTTGTTATCTAACACCAAAATACTCTATTTATCTATAATATCCATAAAAAAACCACTTTCAATGGAAAGTGGTTGAAGTATTTGTTGTTATATTTTTTTATCTAATTATCATATTTTCTTTTGATTTATTACCATTAGCTTCATAAATAACAATGTAATTACCCGTGCTTAAATGATTGATTTGTAATTTTGTTTCGCCTTTTCCAACTTCGAAAACTTCTGATACTTTTTGGCCAGCCATATTATAGAAAGTGATAGTAGCTTTTTCATCTCTTGTTAATACAGTAAACTCGCCATTAGTAATCGGATTAGGGTAGAGAACATAATTGTTTTCAATTAAATCATATTTTCTTTTCCCCATATTTGGACGACGTTCGCCAAAGCCAACTGCATACCAAGCGTCGTGTACAGCATCATATTCATCACTTTCTTTTCCATATAATGTTTCTGTAGCAAGCAGTGCTCCGTTATAAGCTCCTTGATATTGAGAATTAGCTGTTAAATATGCAGTAAGTACAGAATAGGCAATTTTTTCTGCTTTTTCTATACCAATTCCAAAAACCGTGTATTCATTACCTAAGTCATTAATGCCTGTTCCTCCTTCTGTTAATAAGTAATACCAATAGTTTAAAACTCCACTGTTGGTATGTACTCCACCAGAATCTGAAGAACCAATTCCAGTACTTGCCCAATATTGCCCTTTATAAGTGTTGGGTTGTTGGCTTTGAGGATTGTTTTCTTTTGGGTTTTGCATATTTCTGATGTAAGAATATGTTTCACCCAGCTGAATGCCTTCACCCATTGTCCAGTTAGCATCTGTTACCGAGTAATGCTCAATAGAAGATCCGAAAATATCAGCAAAACTTTCGTTCAAAGCTCCAGATTCACCTTGGTATCTCAAACCACCTCTTCCATTATAGTTAATTACTAGATGAGAAAATTCATGTCCAACAACATCAAGTGTGGTTAAAGGATTCATATATCTACCATCTCCGTTTCCAAAAATAACAATGTCGTAGGGATAACCTAACGCAACAGCATTGTAAGGAAATCCAGAAGGATCTCCATTCAGAATTGTTGGATTATTATAACCTCTAATATAGCCTTCTTTGTTGTCGTAACTACTTCTGCTATGCACTTGTTTGTAATAATCGTAGGTTTTAGTAAGCCCCCAATGCACGTCATTATTAGTGCTTTTTTGAAAAGAAGTAGTTGAATTGGAAGCTGGGTTTAATTGATTATTATAGATGTCGGAAACAGTTATTGCCTCAGTTGCATCGTAGGTAATGAGGTTTCTCGATTGATCAAACATTTGATAATTACCGTTATTGTAACTAACATCAAATTTTAAATTTTTTCTGTAAAAGCCATCTCCTTTAGCGTCAATATGTGGAATTAGACTTACTTCAGTTACAATAGCTCCATCTTCAACACTTACATAAACTTCTTTACTGATGAAATTCATTTTTAAGTCGTCAACTCTTACTTTATGTGATAAAATAAAAATAGGTTCTGTATCACTAGCTTTCACAAAAACAGTTTCTGTGGGCACTTTAAGCTCAGCTGACGATGCTTTTATTTTATTTGCAGCAAATGCAATTTCTATTGCATTAGTCACACCAATAGTAGGTTGCTGATGTACGGTTGATTTTAAGCTATACTTACTTTTTTTATTTTCTATATTTATAATTGTACCGTTAATGCTTTGTATAAAACCATCTTTGCTATGAACAATAAACATTTGACCTTCTACTGAATATTTTCCAGCAAAGTGTTGATAAGTAGTGTGTGTAATGTTATTAGCATCTTTAAAACGATCTATCTCAACAAACGAATTGTGACTTGAGAAACGAAAAAAATCATTGATATTGGATAAAAACTCTTTTTCTGTTAAACGAGTGGCTTTATCAATATTCACAAAAAAAGTTCCATAACTATCTAAAGGAGAGTAAGTAGGGAACTTATTTTTATTTATTTCAAGAATTGTAGAAGAATAAGTATTTATATTCGAATAACCTACTTGGCTTAAAGAAAGAGTTAGTAGTAATAAAAGCAAACTCTTTGGCAAGTATTTCTTTATCATTATTTTAGATTATAGTTTGTGGTTGATTTTATAAAAAACGGAAGATACACAAAAAACTAAACATACAAAATTTTTAGTTGTAAGTCATTGCGATTAAGAAGAGTTGGACTTTTAACCAGATTTAATTCTTACTTTTAAGCTTTTAATAAACTATTATTACAAAGGTTAATTGGTTGGAAATACTTCGCTACAATATTGAACACAAAAGTAAATGGGATGAGTTTATTCCGAAGGCAAAAAATACTAGTTTTTTGTTTTATCGCAATTTTATGGATTATCATCAAGAACGATTTCAAGACTTTTCTTTGTTTATTTTAGATAAAAATAAAATAGTTGCGGTGCTTCCTGCTCATTTAATTGATGGTGTTTTGTATAGTCATAAAGGATTGTCGTACGGAGGAATTTTGTGTTTGCCAGAAGTAAATCTTATTATTTTTGAAAAGATGATACAGACAATTTTGATGTATTGTGCTCAACAAAATATTTCACAAGTAATAATTAATTCAATTCCTTCAATTTATAGTAGTGTATTTTCAGAGGAATTGTCATTTATTAGTTTTTCATCTCCTCAAAAAAAAACTGTGGTACAGCTCTTGTCAATAATTAATTGTAGAAATCCTCTACCTATAAATGACAATAGGAAAAGAATGATTAAAAAGGGAGAGAAAAACAACTTCTATATTGAAGAAGATAATACAGCCGATTTGTTTTGGCAGAATATTCTAGAATTTCGACTGCAAAAAAGATATAATAATCTACCTGTGCACAGTAGAGAGGAGATGAATAATTTAATGAATAATTTTTCTCAAAATATCAAGCAGTACAACGTGTTTTCTCCTGATGGTAAAATAGTAGGAGGAACAACAGTTTTTATAAATAAAAATATAATTCGACTTCAATATATTGCCGGATTAGATGAAGGAAATAGAGAAGGAGCTCTTGATTTTTTAATTTTTTACTTACTGAAAAAATATCAAAACAAGGTTGATTTTTTTGATTTTGGAAGTAGTCATATTTCTGATGAAAAATTAAATAAAGGATTAATTTATTGGAAAGAAAGTTTTGGTGCACGAAGTATAGCTCAATACACCTACATATTTTCTACACAAGAAATTCTGTCTATTTTTAAATAGAAAAAGTTTGAAAATTTATTGTATTAAAAACATTTGCCAAATAAAATGTCGTTAATTAAAATACCTTACAATCGATTAATTCAAGTCGATAAAAATTCGTCAACACCAATATATATGCAAATTGCAAATCAATTTAGCAATGCTATTCAACGAGGTATTATCCCTATGGAAACAAAACTTCCAGGCACAAGAAAATTGGCTGAATTATTAGGTGTAAACAGAAATACTGTTGTTGCTGGTTTTGATGAGTTAATTGCTCAAGGTTGGATAAAAAGTATACCAAATAAAGGTACATTTACGAAAGATGCTCATCATCAGCTTACCATTAGTGTAAAAAAGCAAGAGAATAAAGTAACTAAAACAGGTTATTCGTTTGTAAAAAGTAATTTGCTCGATAATAATTTACAAGAACATCAGTGTAAATACTATTTTACAGATGGTACGCCAGATGTTCGGTTGGCATTAACAGAACCAACAGCTCAGATATTTAGCGCCAATTTAAAGCGAAAAAAAAACGTAAAACATTTTGATCCGTCTTATAATCATTCAAAAAATAATTATAAAAAACAGCTAGTCAATTATGTAAATTTGACGCGAAACTTACAGATTTCTACTGAAAATATATTGACAACCAATAGTGAAAAAACGGCAATTTATCTTATAACAAAATTACTATTACAAACTAATGATTGTGTTGTAGTTGGCGAATATAGTTATTATGAAGTGAATATGATTATTCAATCAACAGGTGCAAGAATTTGTAGAATACCAGAAGATAAAGAAGGAATAGATACACAAGCTTTAGAAAAATTGTGTCGACAACAAGTTATTCGAATGGTTTATTTGAATACTAATCACCATTATCCAACAACAAATTCTTTAAGTATACAACGAAGAGTGAAGTTACTCCAGTTGACTGAAAAATATGGATTTGTTATTTTGGAAGACGATTCTTTTTTTGATTTTTACTACCAAAAAAATCCGAATTTACCATTAATTAGCAATGATGAAAATGGAATGGTTGTTTATGTTAGTTCGATAGGAAAAGTACTTACTTCTGAATTTTCAAGTGGAATAGTTGTTGCACCAATAGAAATAATAAAAGAGTTAAATAAAATTAATCAATTAATAGGTAGAACAGTTTCTTATTTTGCCGAAGAAACTTTGGCGGAACTGATTGATGAAGGAATTTTGTTTAGACATCAAAAAAAGGTAAATGCTGTTTATTACAAAAGACAGCTTTTTTTCAGTCAACTTTTACAAAAATACTTTGGTAGTAAAATTAGTTTTTCTATCGCTGAAGGAGATTTAGCATTGTGGATTGTGTTTAATTTTCCTATTAATTTAATGCGTGTAAGGGCGTTATGTATGCTTAATAATTTATATATACCTACAACTCTTTTATATCAAAATAAAGAGCTTTCTGCATTGCGATTAGGTTTTGCTCATCTAACAGAAGAAGAAATGGAGATTTGTATTTCTGTTTTATACAAAGCAACAATAGAATAACTTCTATTTCTTGCTAATAGGTTTTAAATTAGGTGATTAGTTTTTTATTGTATTTTTATGAAATAAATATTGGAATATAGTTTTAAAAAGCAATATATTTGCATCGTTAAAAAAAGTAAATATTACTGCTTTAACAGATTTTAATCCTAAGAGATAAAATGGTCCAATAGCTCAGCTGGATAGAGCAACTGCCTTCTAAGCAGTAGGTCTCAGGTTCGAATCCTGATTGGATCACAAAGCTTGAAAGTCAATCCCAACAAGACTTTCAAGCTTTTTTTATAATCTTATGGTTAGTAATTATTTAAAAACGGCAACCTAAATGACACCTAAAAAAGTAATTACGTTATG
>CANQRD010000059.1 GCA_947626185.1 uncultured Flavobacterium sp. | reverse complement strand
TGTAGTCCGTAGGGGAATCGAACCCCTGTTACCAGGATGAAAACCTGGCGTCCTAACCCCTAGACGAACGGACCATTTTGTTTATCTAATGCGGATGCAAAACTACAACATTTTTTGAAACCTACAAGAGAAAAAACAAAAAAAATTCATTCTAATATGCTTTCGCAAATAATACTCTTCCTTTAGATGGCTTACCTGTAAGAATACAAACCCCTTCTTCTTCTACTCTATCTAATGGTATACAGCGAATTGTAGCTTTAGTAAGCTCCTTTATTCTCTCTTCTGTTTCAATTGTACCATCCCAATGTGCTGAAATAAATCCGCCCTTACTTTCTAAAATCTCTTCAAATTCTTTAAAAGAGTTTACTTCAGTAATATGTTCTTCTCTATAATCGTAAGCTTTCTTGTAAAGATTTGTTTGAATTGCTTCTAATGTATCTTGCACATAAGTGACAATTTGGTCTTTTGCAATAATCTCTTTTGTTAAAGTATCTCTACGCGCAACTTCAAAAGTTCCATTTTCTAAATCTTTTGGTCCTATAGCAATGCGCAATGGAACCCCTTTCAACTCATATTCATTAAATTTCCATCCTGGCTTGAACGTTGTTCTATCGTCAAACTTAAATGAGATATTTAATTTTTTGAATTGATCTGTTAATACTTTTACCTCTTCGCGAATTGCTTCTAACTGTTCATCATTTCTATGAATAGGAACAATCACAACTTGAATAGGCGCTAAGTTTGGTGGCAATACCAATCCGTTATCATCTGAATGCGTCATAATCAATGCTCCCATTAAGCGTGTACTCACTCCCCATGAAGTTGCCCAAACATATTCTTGCTTACCTTCTTGGCTAGTAAATTTCACATCAAATGCTTTAGCAAAGTTTTGTCCCAAAAAGTGTGAAGTACCTGCTTGCAATGCTTTTCCATCTTGCATCAATGCTTCAATACAATACGTTTCAATAGCACCTGCAAATCTTTCATTTTCTGTTTTAAAACCTTTAACTACAGGAATAGCCATAAAATTCTCTGCAAAATCTGCATATACGTCTAGCATTTGCTCTGCTTCTGCAATTGCTTCTTGTTTTGTAGCATGAGCGGTATGTCCTTCCTGCCATAAAAATTCTGCTGTTCTTAAAAACAAACGAGTTCTCATTTCCCAACGAACAACATTTGCCCATTGATTAACTAAAATTGGAAGGTCTCTATATGATTCAATCCATTTTCTATAAGTGTCCCAAATAATTGTTTCTGATGTGGGACGCACAATCAACTCCTCTTCTAATTTAGCATCTGGATCAACCTCAATTGTTTTCCCATCTTCTCCAGTCTTCAGTCTATAATGAGTTACCACAGCACACTCTTTTGCAAAACCATCTACGTGGCTAGCTTCTTTACTAAAATAAGACTTGGGGATGAATAAGGGGAAATACGCATTTTGATGACCTGTTTCTTTGAATTTTTTATCTAATTCTGCTTGCATTTTTTCCCAAATCGCATAGCCGTATGGTTTAATCACCATACATCCTCTAACTCCCGAATTCTCGGCTAAATCAGCTTTTACAACAAGCTCATTGTACCATTTCGAATAGTCTTCACTTCTTTTAGTAATACTTTTACTCATTTTTAATATATTAGCAGTTAAGTTGTTTAACTCATAATTAACTATAATAATTGGACAAAAGTAACTAAATTTGTTTTTAACAACAATTAAAATTCCAATGAAAATGACTACAATTCTTCAAAAAGCTGCTTTCTTAAGAAGAATCAGCCTTTTCTGTGCAATAGGCGCGCTAGCTATTTCATGTGGGTCTTATCATAATGCATCTTATGCGCAAGATGGTATTTATAATCGAAATTCACATGTTGATCCTTATGCCTCTAACGATTCTGGGGACTTTTATCAAGAGTACTTCGCATCGTTAAGTAATGAAGCTGAATATTTAACTGATATTAGTTCTTATGTTTCACCTATGAATGATAGTTTATTAAATAATTTATCGCCTACTTCAGTTGGTTATGGTTCTTGGGGACAGCAACCCTCTGGAGTAAAAATAAATATCTATAATAACACCAGACCTTATTCTTACTGGGGAAGGCCTTATTGGGGATATGGCTATTACAGTCCATTTTATGATCCTTACTACTTTGGTAGCGGATTTGGTTATGGTTTTAGCTATGGCTGGGGTGGTTATTACGGATCATGGTATGCTGGAGGATATTGGGGATCGCCATACTATAACAATTATTGGGGATCGCCTTATTACAGATATAATTATTACACACCTTCATACCAAAATCAACGGTCTTCTTATGCCAATATTAGAAGAGATAATTCAGTTAATAACAATTACTACTCTAGAGACAACAGCAGATCTTCTAACCTAAGAAATGATTACAACAGAACAGAAAGTATTAGAAACTCGGTTACTAGAGATGATATTAACAATTACAGAAGAGGAATATCAAGAGACCAAATGAATTCTAGGGTTGATTATTCCACTCGTGTTCAAGCTGTAGAGAGCATTAAAAATGCTAATAGTAATAGAACAGAGACTATTAGACAAAATACCGACAGAGTTAATACAGCTGTTAGAAATTCTAATTACTCTAGAACTAACAACACAACTATTAGACAAAACAATGCAGTAAGAAATAATTATTCTAATCAAAATTCATCTTACAATAGACAACAACCGAGCTCGTCTTCAAATAATTACAACAGACAACCTAGTTCAACATCTAATAATTACTCAAGAAGCCCTAGCAATAGTGTAAGAAGTAGTAGTTTCAGCACAGGAAGTAATTACAGCAGAAGCGGCGGTGGCAATAGTGGCAATACAAGACGATAAGAATTAAATTTAGCAAGACTAAACTTATGAAAAAAATTATTTTAGGAATTACAACAGCAATTCTTGTTACGTCATTAGTAAACGCACAAGAATTTACACCACAAGATATTAGCAGATATAACGAATCTGATATGAATGGAACAGCTCGCTTTAGAGGTATGAGCGGTGCATTTGGAGCAGTGGGTGGTGATCTATCCGCATTAAAAATAAATCCTGCAGGTTCTGCTTTTTTCAACAATAATCAAGCTTCATTTAGCTTATCAATAGCTAATAAAAATAACAAAACCAGCTACTTAAACAATAATGATTCGAAAAACTACAGCGGATTAGATTTAAGCCAACTAGGTGCTTCGTTTGTTTTTAATGCCAATGATTCAAATGCATTTTTGAAGAAATTTGCTATCGGTATCAATTACGAAAGTAATAAGAATTTAAATAACGAATATATTTTTAAGGGAAAAGGACAAACAAACTCTTTGGGACAATACTTTTTAAATATTGCTAATAATGCAGCTGTTCCTTACAGTGTGGTGGATAATAATCTAAATATAGATCAAGGTTACAATAATGCCGGATATGAAAACGGTTACTCAGGTCAGCAAGCCTATTTAGCTTACCAAACTTTTTTAATTGATCCTGTTACAGGTCAACAAGGAATGTATACTAGTAATTTTGGCAGCAATACCAATACTTACGTACAAGGTAGAGCTGTAGTGGCTTCTGGATATAATAGTAAGTTTTCAGGAAACTTTGGTGCTCAATTGGGAAAATCAATTTTTGTGGGGGCCAACCTAAACTTACATATAGTTGACTATACACAAACATCCAATGCATTTGAAGCTAATCAGTCATTATTGTCGCCAGGCACTGTTAACTCTATCAGTTACTACAATAATCAATATACCTATGGTAATGGTTTTTCATTCAACTTAGGGATAATTGGTCATGTTACTGATCATTTAAGAGCAGGTATAGCGTATGAATCTCCAACTTGGTATTCGTTAAAAGAAGAACTTTTTCAAGGATTAGAAACAACGAGAGTAGGCGAAAAAGATCCGTCATACCTATACCCAAACGTACTTAATATTTACGAGAAATATAAACTTCGAACTCCCGCTAAATATACTGGAAGTTTAGCTTATATTTTTGGAGAAAGTGGCTTAATAAGCGTCGATTACGGTATTAAAGACTATAGCAACAATCGCTTTCGTCCAGATAATGGAATTTATAACGCTTCAAACAATTTCTATAATGAAGAAATGAGAGCAGCTAGCGAATTGCGTGTTGGTGCAGAATACCGAATTAATCACTTTAGCGTAAGAGGAGGTTATCGTTACGAACAAAGTCCATATAAAAACATCAAATATACTGGAGATTTAAACGGTTTTTCAGTTGGAGTTGGCTATGAGTTTGCAGGTTCTCGTTTAGATTTATCTTATGCTTATTCAACAAGATCGTACAAAACAAGTTTAGTTGATTCGTACTACAATAATGTATACAGAAATGCTGATCTAAAAGTAACAGACAATTGGATTAATCTTTCTTATAACATTTTCTTCTAAAAAGACCTTTTATTTCAAAATCATAAAAATCTCTTAGTTATCAAAACAACTAAGAGATTTTTTTATTGTAATTTTACAGCAAACTAAAAATTGATAATTTCAATCATGAAAAGCATTTTAAAATTACTTTCTATAGTAGGAATTTTCGGAGCATCAATTACTTCTTTTGCTCAAGAAGCTACTACAACACCTATGCGCTATACAGCATCAAACAAGGGTAAATTTTATGTTTATTGGGGTGGAAATAGAGAATCGTACACAAAATCTGACATTCGATTTAGAGGAGATAATTATGACTTTACTTTAATGGATGTTGAAGCAAGTGATAAACCTAAAGGATGGCATATTGATTATATTAATCCGTCAAGAATGACTATTCCTCAAACAAATTTTAGAATCGGATACTTTATTTCTGACAAATACAACGTTTCTATTGGAGTTGATCACATGAAATATGTTATGGATCAAAACCAAATTGTAAACTACAAAGGAAAATATTACAATGAAGGAAGTTATGGAGAAAAAATTCCTGGACATCCAGACCAGCTTAAACTAACCGAAGATTTCTTAATGTTTGAACATACCGATGGTTTAAATTACATCAATGCCGAAATTAATCGAGTAGACGATATTTCTAAACTTTTCGGAATTCATAATACAGATGTTATTCAGGTTAATGTAACAGGGGGTGTAGGAACTGGTATTGTATTTCCAAAAACCAACACAACTCTATTAGGTAAAGAGAGATATGATGAATTTCATGTTTCTGGATTTGGATTTTCTGCAAAAGCTGGTTTAAACATTACTTTTTTAAAGCACTTCTTTGTTCAAGGCGAATTAAAAGGAGGATTTATTGATATGTACGATGTAAGAACTACAGCAAGCAAAAGTGATAAAGCCTCTCATAACTTTTGGTTTGGACAAACAGTTATTGCTTTCGGCGGTATATTTAGATTATAAAAACTACCTATAATTCATAAAAAAAGGAAACTATTTAAAGTAGTTTCCTTTTTTTAATATTACAATATTGCAACTCAACTCTTAATAGTACATGAGAAAAATATTAAGATAAATAATTACCGAAGAGTTAATTCTACAATCCCTATACACTTTGGTAAAAAAAACGTATTTTTGCATTCCAATTTTTTTAAATCAATGAGAACCAAAACTTTAAAAAAGAATAAAATCAACGTAATTACTTTAGGTTGTTCAAAAAACGTTTACGACAGTGAAGTGTTAATGGGACAACTAAAAGCAAGTGGAAAAGATGTAACACACGAAGCTACTACAGATGAAGCAAACATTGTAGTAATTAATACTTGTGGTTTTATTAATAATGCAAAAGAAGAATCTGTAAATACAATCTTAGAATACGTAGAGAAAAAAGAAGAAGGTATTGTTGATAAAGTTTTTGTAACCGGATGTTTATCTGAACGTTACAGACCTGATTTGGAAGCAGAAATTCCAAATGTAGATCAATATTTTGGTACAACTGACTTACCTTTACTACTAAAAGCATTAGGTGCCGATTATAAACACGAATTATTAGGAGAGCGTTTAACAACTACTCCTAAAAACTATGCCTATTTAAAAATTGCTGAAGGTTGCGATCGTCCTTGTTCATTCTGTGCGATTCCAATTATGCGAGGAAAACACGTTTCTCAACCAATTGAAAAGTTAGTTAAAGAAGCAGAAGGTTTAGCAAAAAATGGTGTAAAAGAATTAATCTTAATTGCACAAGATTTAACTTACTACGGATTAGATTTATATAAGAAAAGAAATTTAGCTGAACTGCTAGAGAATTTAGCTAAAGTTGAAGGTATTGAATGGATTCGTTTACATTATGCTTTCCCAACAGGTTTTCCAATGGATGTGTTAGAGTTAATGAAGAAAGAACCAAAAATATGTAACTATATTGACATTCCATTACAGCATATTTCTGACAACATCTTAAAATCAATGCGTCGTGGTACAACTAAAGAAAAAACTACTAAACTACTAAAAGAGTTTAGAGCTGCAGTTCCTGGAATGGCTATCAGAACTACGTTGATTGTTGGATATCCAGGCGAAACAGAGGAAGATTTCCAAATTATGAAAGATTGGGTACAAGAAATGCGTTTTGAGCGTTTAGGCTGTTTTACTTACTCACATGAAGAAAATACTCATGCTTATTTATTAGAAGATGATGTGCCACAGGAAGTAAAACAAGCAAGAGCAAATGAAATTATGGATATTCAAGCACAAATTTCATTTGAATTAAATCAGGAAAAAATTGGGCAAACTTACCGATGTATTATCGACAGAAAAGAAGGTGGTTATTTTATTGGCCGTACAGAGTTTGATAGTCCAGATGTAGATAATGAAGTATTGATTGATGCCACTCAACATTACTTAAAAATAGGAGAATTTGCCAATATCACAATTTTTGATGCTTCAGAATTCGATTTATACGGCAATCCTGCCAAATAGTATATTACAAAGGAGCTATCTCTTAGAGTTAGCTCCTTTTTTTTAAAAGTTTTTCAAAATTACATTACTCTTTACATTAAATTAATTTATCTTTAATCAAAAGAAAACATTAATTAATCATCTTTGTGGCGATAAAATAAAAGATATGAAATTGAAAAAGATCTTCTTATTAGTACTTTGTATTGTTATTGGGCAAACAGCAGTAGCTAAAGACAAAAAGACACTGCGAATTGGCCATAGAGGAGCTATGGGACATATAACGGAAAACACCGTTGAATCTGTTCGAAAAGCACTTGAGCTAAATTGTGACATGATTGAAATTGATGTATTTAAAATCAAAAGTGGAGAATTAGTTGTATTTCACGACTATACTTTAGACAGAATTACCAATGCACAAGGAAATATTGAGGACTATACACTTACTGAATTAGAAGATGTAACTGTTGGAGAAAAACACAAAATTCCTACTCTAGAAGAAGTAATTGATGTAGTAAATCGAAAAGCTGTTTTAAATATTGAATTAAAAGGAAATAACACAGCAACAGATACTTACAGAATTATACAAGAATTTAAAGAAAGAGGCTGGAAAAATGAAGATTTTATTCTTTCTAGCTTTAAGTGGGATGAATTACAAGCTGTTTATGATTTAGATCCGTCTATACTATTGGCTGTACTAACCGAAAAAAATCCGGAAGATGCCATTGAGTTTGCTTTAAAAGTAAACGCAAAAGCTATCAATCCGCACTTTAAAAAACTGAATGAAGACAACGTGAAAAAAATCCGAGAAGCCAATCTAAAAATATATCCTTGGACAGTTAACGACCAAAAAGATATTGCAAAAATGAAAAGTTTAAAGGTTGACGGTATTATTACCAATTATCCTGAAAGAATTTAAAATACAAAAAACACCTCAATGAGGTGTTTTTTCTTATTCTACTATCACTTATTACTCATAAATAAAACGCTCGAAAAAATCTTTTTTAATTTTTGTTTTATCTTGTATTTGTAAAAGTGCATTTTGACTTTTATCTTTCCATTTTTGCTCTTTATTTTTCAAATACATTTCATAGCAAGCTAAAGCGTAATTGGTCAAATAATCTATTGTAGAACCATAATGCTCTTTAGATTTTTCAAAACATTCTATTGATTCTTCGTATTGTGTATTCATCAATAATAAGATAGCTCTTATAAGATATATTTGTTGTTCTGTAACTTTAGTTACCTCTCCATAATCTTTATATTTCCTAAAAGCCAAATCTGTATTAACTAATCCTTCCACTACATCACCAATAGAGGTTGCTGTAAGGCTTATTCCGTAATAACCTTCAGGATTGTCTGGAAAATACCGTTTTACTTCTTCATATTTTCTCCTTGCTAATCCTACATTCTCTATACGTAATGCAGCTTCTGCCAAACTAATTTTAAATTCAAAAACAGGTTGTGTTGCAATACTGTCGGCGTAATAGTAGTAAGTATAAGCTGCTGTATCTTTTCCTTGCTTAGTTAAGGCTTTTCCTGTATAAAAATAAGCATCGCATAGGTCTTTATCCTTTTTTATTATATTGAAAAATATTTTTCCTGCGATATTACTATATTCAGGATTTTCTAATGCCATCATTCCTTTTCCATATAGAGCTAATATCTCATTATCCTCCGTTTTACAAACAAGATTATCGTTCGTATAAACTGATTGTTTGGTTGATTGGGAAAAAGCATTAGTGTTGAAAACAAAAAATATAATTAAAAAACGTACAATCATTTTATTACTTACTCCTCGTAAAATAACTCATTTACTTTATTTGCTTCTAAAAAGTTTTTGTTTAATTGATCTGTCACATGATCCGTAAATAATATCCCATTTAGATGATCCAGTTCATGCTGCATGATTACAGCAGTAAATCCTTCTACAATTTCTTGAAAAATATTTCCAGAAAAGTCAGTGTAAGTTATCTGAATAACTAAACTTCTATAAACATCCTTATACTCATCTTGTATAGACAAACAACCTTCTCCTCCTTTTTGTAAAACACTAGAATACCAAGTGATTGATGGGTTGATAAAGAATTCAAAAGGCTCTCCATTTTTATCAAATCGCTTAGCTAAAAAAACACGTCTATTTATACCTATTTGTGGTGCGGCAATTCCGACTCCTGCATGTTGCTCACTAGTAACAGTATTATGCATTTTTCGAATCAAGAGTTCTAAATTACGATCTCTTGGTTCAACTTCATTACTAACTTTTCTGAGTACTTCTAATTCTTCAGCTATTGTAGTCTGATAGATATACATTGGATTTTCGACAGCATCACTTAGTAGAAAGCTTAATTCTTCTAACGTTAAAGGTTCTGTGTTGGACATTTATACTTATATTAAAAAAGGTCTTATTACTATTTATTATTATTTGTGCAGAATTAAAGTTAATAAAAATCGGTAAGCTTTTATAATGAAAACTTACCGATTTTATTATTTTTCAGATTCATCTTTCGTTTCAATTGATGCGTTATTGACATCCTCCTCTACTTCTGAATGATCCTCATCATCTTCGTAATCGTCATCTGAAGGTCTTCCTAACACTTCACTTGGTTTATATTTTCCTAATTTAATTCTAAAGTTATCTGGCGTTCCATTTATTTTTAAAGGAATTCCGATAATTCCCAATGGAGGAAGGCCCAATCTAAAACCAATATTCATTTCTCCATCCAAACTTACTTGACCTTCAAAACGAGGCCTAAAACCAGCCATTTTCATTTTAGTTCTTTCAATTGTAAGTACATTATCTTCTACAGAAGAACGAATTTCTACATCAGATAACTTTCCATCTTCTAAAGATTCTGCATCCGTTTCTTTAGCAATTGCTCCTAAAAGCTTAAATCCTTTAAATTGAATATCGTCTAATTTTAAACTACCTCCACCAATTAACGATGGTAAAATTGGTACCATATCTTTATTTAACTTACCCGCTAATGTATAATTTAAAGAAACAATTCCGTAGGCATCTTTCGCCATGCTAACCATTTCTCTAAATAAATCAATTTCTTTATAAGCACGCTGAATATCGAAATTAGATGCGCCAATCATGTAATTAAACTCTCCAGATTTATATCCTAATGGTTTATAGCTCCCCGACATATTTACCTTTGTACCAATTAATTCAAAATTAGTATTATTCAATTTAATCTGTCCTTGATTAATGGCTAATTCTCCCGTAAAATCAGTTATTTTATAGGTAGTATAATTTATCTTTTTTGCACTTGCTTCGAATTTTAAATTTAAGTTGCCAGGTACTTGAATTACTCCTGATCCTGATGCTGAAGGAATACCATCTTTTGAAGTATTGCCAAACATCATAAAATCATCAACATTAACAAATTTACTATCAAAAGTAAATTTTCCTTTTAAGGTATCATTTTTCAAAATGTAGTCAACAACATTCGTTAAATACCCCTTCATATTGATTTGTGATGACCCATAAGTAGCTACAAATTCATCAAATTGCATTTTCTCTTTATAGAATTTAAAAACGCCTTTTTTAATTAGCAATGGATAAGGGTAAAGCTCGGAAGCAATTTGAATATTTTCAATTTCAAAACGTCCTCTATTTTTTAATTTATCATATTCACCGTTTAAAGCATCACTTTGCAAACCACGTAGAAAAATACTAGCAATTATTTTTCCTTTTACATCAACACCATCTATTCTAAATAATTTATAAAGATCTCCAATATTTAAAATACCCTTGGATTGAATATTGTAATTCAAATTATTTAAATTGAATAAACTAGCTGAAAGTTGAAAAGGCTCATTAGCAATCGTAAATTGAATAGGTAATACTTTTATAGATAAATCGCTAAAAGAACCACGAGAGCTATTAATAACCGTATGTATTTGAATATTTTCTACAGGTAATTCTGGTAAGCGTTTGAACTGAAGTTCTCCATCTAACAACTTAATTTCAGCATTAATTATAGGAAAGCGCTTACGCTTTGGTTCGTAACTACCATTTATCTTTCCATCTACCTGAATCTTTCCTTTCATAATAACATCATCAGACATAGGTAAAAACTCCTTTATCTTATCTAAATCGATATCTGCAGCAATTTGTGTATCTATATCGAAATTTGATAAATTTTTTAATTTAAAATGTCCTCTTATAAAATTATCCATTGCAGTAAAATTGATATCTGTCATATCAACTTTTATATCTTGATAACGAGCTGTTTCTCCTAAAACACTAAAATCAAAATTAATATTTTCGAGAGCTTTTGGTAATGTAGCCATTTTAAAATAGCCATTTTTTAATCCGCCCCTAATAGCCATTTTTGGAATACTAACTATAACTGTATCATGTTTAACATTACGAATCGTTTGAGTTGTTTTAATTCCCTTTTCAAACTTACCATCAATTGTGCCAGATATAGCAAAGTCTCCTTTAAAATCATAATCCGAAATTCCTAATGCATTATGCAACAAAGCTAAATCTGTATTGATATTTAAATTAGAACTGATCGTTGGCTCAGTAAAACCAACAGTATGCAATTCTAACTGTGACTTTTTATCAGCTATAGTGAAATTTAAATTATGAATATCTACAATACTCTTTTCTAAATTTAAAGAAGGCATTTTAAAATGAAAATCTAAATTTAGATTTTCTAAAGCATCAACTACTCCTTTGTGCTGAATCTTAGCATTTATTAATTTTAAGTTGAAATCTAAAGTTGGTCGAATGGTATCTAATGAAATAAATTTACCAGAAAGATTTACATGACCATTTACTACACCAGCAAAATTAGTAGAATCCAACCATTTTTGATATTCAGGAGGAATTACTGATAACAACGCTGCCAAATCAACTTCTTTAGCTTTAATATCAAATAACATATCATAACCACCTTGCACAAAACCAAACTGACCAACAAAATTAACAAGTAAATCCTTAATACGTAAATCATTCTTTTGAAACTCAAAAGTCAATGATTCTGTGTTAATAAGTGTTACAAGATCAGCATAAATTGGCTTTTCTTTTACGTAATAAACATTGTCATAACTTAACTCAAAACTCAAAATATCCAATGTACTATTCAGACTAAAAAGTACTTCTTCCATTTTTCCACTTCCAACATAATTTAAATTATTTCCTTTAAAATAAAACTTTGCAGAAGCATCATTATAGCGTACAAATCCTTTATCTATTTTTAATAAATCAACTTCCAAACTAAATGGATTATTAGAAGATTCATTATTCGAAGGTTTAAAAATCAGGTAATTTGCATTACCTAAAGAGTCCACTTCTAAATTTACAATAGGTTCTTTTAAATAAACACGATTAAAACTGATAGTTGAATCTAGTAAATCCATTAGATTTATACCTAAACTAAACTCTTTAGCTGTTAATAAATCATTAGTTTCTGGAACCAATACCTCATTCCCTCTAATTTTTATTGAATTAACACTTGCGGTTAAATATGGAAAACGTTTAAAAAAAGATACATCTATACTAGTAAAATCAACTTCTCCAATAATATTTTCATCTAATAGTTTTTGAATCTCAGTATTAATTCTGTCCTTATAAATAATAGGTAGAATATACATTAATCCTAGGATTAAAATCAAAAGACTAAATATAATAATAACGACTCTTTTAGCCCAATGTATCAAACGATTATACATAGTAGAAATTAAATTATGAATTACAAAACTAGGTTAATTTTTCTATTAATCTTATCAATCTTTCTTTATTTTCTCACCATTTTAAAACGAAAAAAGCCTGACTACAACTGTAATCAGGCTTTTAAAAGAAGGGCAGCGACATACT
>CANQRD010000058.1 GCA_947626185.1 uncultured Flavobacterium sp. | reverse complement strand
TAACCTAAGAAAAGGAGCCTCAACCAATACAATACAAATAGCTGAATATTTAGTTGCGAATAATTTACTATAATAAATTCACTTCTTCTGTTTTCTAAATGTTGCTTTTCTGTACATTTAACGTTATTTACACAATCATTTATTAACTCACTTTCTCCATAACCTTTTCCTGAAATACGCGATTTATCAATACCTTGATCAATAATCCATTGCATAGTTGATTTTGCACGTTTCTCAGAAAGCTTCATATTATATGAATCACTTCCTCTACTATCTGTATGCGAACGAACATCTATTTTAATTGTTGGATACATTTTTAATACCTCAACTACTTTTGCTAATTCAATTTCAGCATCTTTTCTAATATTAGCTTTATCAAAATCAAAATAGATTTTTTCTAATTTTAATTTTTTAAATAAGTCATCATTATCAGAGATAATTTCTTTAACTGGCTCTAATTCTGTGATTATTTCATATGTAGCTATAACTTCATTGTTTGTTGTTAATACAACTTCTTTAGTATGAAAGCCATCAGCTTCAAATTTGATTCTATATTTAGTATCGCAACATTCTAGCTCATCAATTGCATAAGTACCATCCTTATTTATTGGTACTGATTTAATAAGACTATATGTCGCACTATAAAGTGTTACTAACCCAGTAGTAATCGGCTCATTTGTCGCCTGATTAATTACTTTTCCTTGAATACTGTGTTTATATTCAACATGCTGTTTTTCTTGGAAAAAATAGATATCATCTCCACCAGTGCGATTAGAACTAATGAATCCTTTTTTTAATTTATTATTTAAATAAAAACTAAAGTCATCCGATGGACTATTAATTGGCTCCCCAATATTAATAACGTTTCCAAAAGTACCGTCCGAATTAATTTTTGCCATAAATATATCTAAACCTCCTAAACCTGGACGACCATCAGTAGAAAAGTATAGCATATAATCATCTGTAATAAAAGGAAAAGTTTCTCGTCCCTCTGTATTTATTTGTTTACCTAAATTTTCTGGCTTACCAAAAGTTCCATCTTCTTTTATTTCTATTCTAAACAAATCGCTCTGTCCAATAGAACCTTCCCTGTCTGAAACAAAATACATCCACTTTTCGTCTGGTGTTAAAGCTGGATGAGCAGTATTAACATCCTTCAAATTAAATGATAAAGCTTCAGAAGAACCGAAAGTTCCATCTTCTTCAATTGTAACTTTATACAGATTAAGAGGGGAATTTTTAAACTTTTTACTTTCTGTTGGATCTTTTATTTCTGGAGCATTTTGGGTAAAATACATCGTTTTTCGATCTTTGGTAAATACGGCAGTAGAAACATTTACATTTTTCGCATTGCCTTTGTAAAAAAGAATAGGATCTTCAAAACTTCCATCAATTTTAATTTTTGAAGCATATAAATCAGTATACGCTTCATTAGTCCATTTATGAATTTTACTTCCACCTTTTTCAGGAGTTTCTCTTGCTGATGTAAAAATTAATGCATCATTAAAAATAGTAGCCCCATAATCTGAAAAGGAACTATTTATTGAAATTGCTTTTAGTTCATAACGATCTGAACGTTTTTCAATATCTTTTAAATAAGTATCTTTACTTGTTTCAAATATCTTTGCTCGAGAATCTTTTTCTTCTTTCTCTACGAAAATATTCATGTATTTATCTGCTTCTGAATAATTCTCTAATGAACGCAATGTTTGTGCATAGCGATAATAATATTCAGAAGCCAGCTTTTCTTTATTAATATCTACATATTTAAACAAACGAGAATACCATTCATTGGCTTGTTGTAATTTTCCATTAAAATAATATGCATCTGCTATTTTGGCTAATGTATTTGTATTTTCATAACCGCTATTTACAGCTTTTTCATATAATTCAATAGCATTTATATATTCATATCTATCAAATTTTGAATCTGCTTTTTGTTGACGAAACTCTTGTGAATAACCGTTTAGTATAGACAAGAAAGCAAAGCTTAACAAAGCAAAACTTACTTTTTTAATTTTCATATAATTCAAAGTTTGTTAAAAAAATCTTGGAGCAAGTTTTCTAGTATATCTATTAAATAAATCTACTCTTAAAAAGAATTCATGAGAACCACTGTTATAATGGCTTAACCTAGTTGTAGCTGCATCATACGAATAACCGAGAAACAAACTATCATTAATTTGAAAGCCTAATAATCCGCTAACTGCTGCATCCCATCTATAAGAAACTCCTGCTGTAAATTTATCTGCAAACATAAAGTTTGCAGTTAAATCAAGTTTTAATGGAGCGCCCTCTACTGCTTTCATTAAAAACGCTGGCTTGAACTTTAAACTTGGATTTAGATCAAACACATATCCTCCAATTAAATACAAGTTCATTCGTTGCTTCATTGTTGTAACTTCGTTATCATCATAGCGATATGTTTCTAATAAATTAGGAACAGATAATCCTAAATAACCTGTATCTGAGTAAACATAAACTCCTGCACCAATATTTGGCGTAAATTTATTATTAATATTTTCTTGAATATTAACATCCGATGGATTATACGGGTGTCCTTTCAAGTAATCAACATTTAATAAATCTCCAGAAGCTTTAACTCCAAAGGCCATCTTATATGAATAGCTAATTTTTATTTTATAAGATATATCAACAGCAATATTATTTTCATCCATAATACCAATACTCTCGTTGATATAAGATAAACCAATACCTAAATTAGAATTATGTATGGGAGTTGATACAGCAAAACTTGCTGTTTTTGGAGCTCCATCTAATCCTACCCATTGGGTTCTATAATTTCCAAAAATACTCAATACTTCTCGTGTACCAGCATATGCAGGGTTGTAAACAGAAGTATTATACATATATTGTGCAAATTGAGGTTCTTGTTGTGCATAGCTATTACATAAAGTACCTATAAACAATAAAAAAATCCCCTTAAGTTTTATATTTTTAATCAACATTATTCTTTTTACTATTTCGTTTCTAAATGTAAATACCCAGCTTTCTTAATAGTTCTTGACACCCCCTCTTTTTCTACCTCATAAACGATCACATAATAATAAGTTCCTGAAGGAAGTTTTTCTTTGTCATTTAACGTCATTTTTCCTTTTGAATAACCATCAAAAACATTTCCATTAGAATCATAATTTTTGGTTTCAAAAACTTTTGCACCCCATCTATTATAAATCTGAACACTGTTGTTTGGAAATTTCTGAATATTATCAATTAAGAAATAATCATTTACACCATCGCCATCAGCTGTAACAATATTGTAGATAACTACATCTCCTTCTAATAGTAATTCTGTTTTGACAGTTGCTAAAGTGAAAAAACCGTAGCCTTTAAGTGTTGCTAAAGTTGTGACTGAACCGTTTCCTATATCTACTACACCACCTTCATCAACCCACATTAATTGTTTTTCATCCCAACGAACAATATGAAGATCTTTTTCAGGATCAGTTAAAACATTTAAATCGGTTGTTCTCTCATCCCACTTCAGTGTTAAGAATACATCATTGCTTACATCTTTTCCTTTTTGTACCAACCAGTATTCGTTTTCATTTATAAGTTTAATAACTCCAGCCTTATTTTTCTTATCTGCAAAAAACTGTTTATCATTATAAATATATTTGCTCGAAAAAATATCTTTTGATGTTTTAGGTTTAGAAATGGCTGATTCTCTATAAAACCCTTTATTTCCAATAGGAAAAACAAAAGCATCTGTACCTTCTTTGTCTACCGCACCATCAACATAACTCCTATCACTTACCTTTAAGTGTGATGAATTTTGTAAAAAAGTAAATGATCCAGTATCTTTATCTGTTGTAACAATACCATCTTCAAATTCAACTATTCCTTTTGTTACAATATCAGTAGAGACATTAAATGCACTTTCAGGTGTTGAGTTATTGAATACAACATTATTCATTTTAATTACCGAATTTCCTCCAATAATTTGTTCTTTGTTTGAAGTAAAAATTGTTTGACCTTCTGATTTATTTTTCCCCTCTGTATTGTAATCAAATAATCCATCATTAATTAAATTATTATAGATATACAAAGTTCCGTTATTGAATAAAATGGCATCATTTTTATTTTCCAACGAAAATAACGTTGACATTTCAGTATTAGATTTAATATACAGACCACCATAATTAACGGTTTGTCCGAAAGCTAAACCTCCTGTCAAAGTACAAGCCAATATCCAAATTTGATGGTTTTTCATCTTATAATTTTAAAATTATTCTTTAACAACAAATACAATATTCATAATTGAATACGGAGAACCGTTATCAATTATCTTATATTTCATTAAACCATTTTCATCAATAGTAATATCACTAAAAACAGACGTATCATAATCTGTTACATAATAATACAAATCGGTAGCTGAAGGAAAATGAGGAATTTCTGCAGGAGCATTATTGCTTATTACACGGTTTCCACCAGTTGATGTAAATTGATTTTTATACTCTTGATATAAATTTTTTTGTACAAATTCTCCTGCTGGAGTTTTTGTTGAAGTATCAAATACAATAGAAGGCATATAAAAGAATTTTACAGCCTTATTGTCTGTAGTAACCATTTGTTGCCACTTAGTACCATCGTTGTAATAAAAACCAGGAACAACATCATTTTGTCGTTTTGTATTATAAACCGTCATTCCAGCAACATGTGACTCAAGCGGGGCAAATTCTGTTGTAGATGTAAGTTCTAATCTTGGTAATAGAAGACCTTTGTTTGTTGATTCTATTTCAAGCATTGCATTTGCATTAATAGTTGGTGTTCCACCAATTTTTGTTTGCGCAAACCCTACTGTACTTAGTGCTGCTAGTGCTAATGTTAAATATATCTTTTTCATATTATTGTTTATTCTTATTTTTAAATGATGAGAAATCATACCTCAATTTCTCATCATTTTTTATTAATATATATTATGGCTGAATAGTTTCTGTAGAAGCAAATTCAATCACTACATCATAGTCACCTGCTGGTAGCATAAAATATTGATTTCCTACACCAATATTGAATTTAACCGCTCCATTTTCAATGTTAACATCTGTTGTACTAGATGTAATTACATTTGTACCTTTTAATAACTTAATAGAAAGCACTTCGGAAACTGTTACCCCTGAAATTGTTACAGGTGTAGCAATTGCAGAATAAGCAGAAATAGTTGTTGTTCCTTTGGCTAAATATACTTTTTTGTTATTGTATGTATTTCCAGTGTATACAACATTTGTAGTACTATTTAAATGATCGCCCAACGCTTGTTTGATGGTTAAGTTTGTATCATTTTTAATTGTATTTACAACCAGCGATGCAGGAAGTACAATTTCTTCATTTGTTGTTACACCAGTAGTAGAATCTGTTACAATTTGATGAAGTGTATGTGGCGTGTTAGGATCATTATCATGATCTCCAAAATACACATTACCCCCTTCATTTAATATATTAGTAATTGCATTCTGAATATCTTCATTATTTGTAATAGAAGTAAGCATATCTTCCGTTAGGTTGATATAATCTACCTGATCTCCTTCTGCATTATACTGATAAAAAATTTGCCCTTTTTTAACTGTAGCTTCAACTGGTTTTGTTCTAGTTGCAGAAAATGCTGGTAGCGTTCCATTAGTAGCTACTTCACTACGCAAAATTTGCGTTTTCGTTTCAAAACCTGCAACTAAATCTTTTAGTTTAATTGTTATGTAGCTTTCAGATGCTTCATCCCAATACTGGAATACCCAAATCGTTTGACCTGCATTGTCTGGATCTGCAATTTCCTTATAGATAACATTTCCGTTTGAAAACTGAGTAATATATTGTAAATACTCCTCTACGGTTGTAAACGTTTTATCTCCTTCAACGGTAGTGATTGTAATAGTTGTTGGTGATTCTAAAATCTCTTGGATATTGTTTACAACAGTTCCTTTTACATCTATTGCCATTGCTCCAGGCGCATTATTTGGGATATCTGCAATTGTATTTGTTGGATTCGCTGCTAACCAATCGATAATTGTTTGTTCAGAAAAATAAATAAATCCTGTTACTTTATCGTTTAAGTCTTTTACTTCTCTTACAAACGTTTTTGTTTCAAAACCTGCAACTAAATCTTTTAGTTTAATTGTTATGTAGCTTTCAGATGCTTCATCCCAATACTGGAATACCCAAATTTTTTGACCTGCATTGACTGGATCGTCAATTTGTGTGTAGATAACATTTCCGTTTGAAAACTGAGTAATATATTGCAAATATTCCTCTACAGTATTAAAAGTGTTTCCATCAATGATAATAGTCGTTGGTGATTCTAAAATCTCTTGGATGTTGTTTACAACAGTTCCTTTTACATCTATTGCCATTGCTCCAGGTGCATCATTTGGGATATTTGCAATTGGACTTGCTGGATTTGCTGCTAACCAATCGATAATTGTTTGTTCAGAAAAATAAATAAATCCTGTTACTTTTCCAGCAATATCTCTTACTTCTCTTACAAAAGTTTTTGTTTCAAAACCATTCACTAAATCCTCAAAATTGATTTCCTGTGTTATATATGTTTGTGTTGTATTATCATACGTTACCGTATAAAACTTCCCCTCTTTATATACTACTGTTGTATGTGTTTCTGGTGTAGCATTATCATTTGAAGGATTTGAAGGAAGAATGTAGTTAATTACAGCTTTTAAATTTGCAATATCGCCTTCAATAGTCGTCAAATTATCACCTAAATTTTCAATAACTTGATCAAGCTCTGCTTTTCCAACAATTCTATTCCAATATCCATTAGGATTTTCTGTGTCAATTGTCCAGTAATAAAATCCGCTTGGAACCGTTACAGTATTTGCAATATTATACACCAATAAACTCTCTACTTTATCACCTACAATTGGTGAATACACAGTTAATTCAGTCAAATTTACCCTTGGAATTAACAACCCTTTATTAGAAGCTGTTATATCAAGTTGCGATGCATTTGCTGGTGTTGGAGTTCCTATACCAACTTGAGCATTTGTAAAATAAGTAGCTCCTAATAGAGCAGCAAGTAAAGTAATTTTTTTCATTTTGTTTCCCTTTAATTTTTTTAATCCCGTATTTAATTATTTAATCCCCGTATTTAATTTTTTGTGTAACGTTTAAATTGGATTTAATCCCACAATTTTTAATATCTAAACGAACTGGTATTCTGTTTCCAACCTCACAGCCATTTCTGTAAACTTGCACATACAATACGCTGTATTTTGGTCCTAATGTTCCTTGATCGTCAATTACATCACTGTATACTTTTAATCCATTTGGTATTTTGAAAGTATTTGTTGCTTGTGCAACTAATGGCAATCCTCCAGTTGCTTCTTTGTATACTTGATATGTATCACATGCTTGCAAAGGATTTGTGTTTATAACAAAATGTCCATTACTACAAACTTCTAATGTATCTGATGTAATATCACCAATACCATCAATATTAATTTTTGGCAATACACTTACATCGTATACTTCTGTAAAATCTCCTAATACACCAACTACACTTCCGTAAGAAATCTTTACACGATCGAAAGGTTTGTCGATTTCTTTTAAAATCATTTTAAACTTATTTTGATATCCCAAACCAAGTAGTTTTAATCCTAAAACATCAACACCGTTTGATCCGTCAATTTCACCTCCTACTTTTTCATTTCCAAGATATCTTTGAATTGTATATCCTTTTATCAACTCTAAGCTTAAAATTGGATTACCTGGATTACCAACTATTATCTGAAGTTGATCACCTGGCATCGCTTGTTGTTTAAACACAACTGTTAGTGTAGCTCGGTTTAGTACAGCAACACCTCTAGAAATCATAGCACGAGTTTCTAAATCATTATCTACCGCATTCCATGCATCAGAAACAGACGCTGTAGCACTTGCCACACCTAAACCAATGTCTTCTACTCCATGCAATACGTCTAACACCGATGGATGAACGTCTGGCGCAACAGGTGCGCAATAATTTGCAGAATATTCTGTTACAGGTTTATTATAATATACACTGTAAACTTTTGCTAATTGAGCAACACTTAAAAAAGCACCTAATGTAATACGAACACCTTTATAAGCTTTTGGTCCTGATGTATTTGATGGTACAAATGTGAATTCAATTACGTTATCAGAAGCCAACAAATCTAATAAACCACCTTGTACTGATTGTGCAACTCCAATAATGGAATTATTATCATCTAACCCTTGTACTGTAATTCCACCACCTAGAACTAAACCACTATATTCTTTTCCAAGCTTAATTGTTACTGGCGTACCTGCTGGTACAATATGATCAAAATAAACATTTTGCCATGTAGTACCTATTCCTGCTAAACCAACTCCTGTAACAATTGTAGAATGTGTTTTTGGATTACCATCAATTGTATTTGCAGTATCAGTAACTCCACCTGTAATTATTGAGCCCCAAGTAGAGCTAGCAGTTGCATAAATTCTTTCTACTGTTGGTGGACATAAACTACTATCATAAACTGTAATAACTATATTTTCGTAAGAAGAACACCCATTATTTTCAGCTACAACTGTATAAGTGTAAATTCCTGGAGTGCTAAATGAAACAGTAGTTGCTGTAGTTTCATTTCCATTATTATCGTACCATTTAAGTGTTCCGTTATTTACTGTTACTGTTGGTAATGTAATACTCGTATTTACCACAGTCATTATTTGTTGACTTCCTTGAATTGTAATAACTGGAGCAGGAATTTCTGTTACAATAAACTCATCTGAAACTTCAGAAATACTACTTCCTTTTGTATAAACAACAGTATATTTTCCTGCTTTATTAGTTGTTAAAGTCTTTTCTTTTCCAAAATTTGGATTCGAAGCAGTTCCGTTATTTAATACCTCTATTGGATCTCCATTAAAAAACCACTGATAAGTATCTGCATTTATAGCATCAACATTTGAGTCTAATATAAATTCAGTATTAGGACATAAATTATTGGCACTATTAGAAGTGATAACTGCTTTTGGTAATAATGGCAACGTTGTACCTACACTTATAATTGTTCCTGGATTTTTTGTAATATCCGGAGCTATAGGATTGCTATTATCTACTGGAGGGTAGGAAGGATAGCTAATTATACTTCCGTTCTCTTTGGTAAAGGCTATGTTTTTTATTTCAAGTATTCCCGCTAATGTTGGATTCACATCTACTGTGAAAACAAACTTTCTTTCACTTCCAGGAGTCAATGGACTTGATGAATTAAATAGTACTTTAGTATTATTATCTAAAAGAGTTCCTTGATCGGCAGAATAGAATGAAGTTCCAACAGGCAATTTATCTGATACAGTAAATTGATTAATCGTTGTAGTACCAAAATTTTTAACATGAATCGTATATTCTATTCGCTCTCCTCCATAAACCGTTGATAAGGTTTCATCTCCATTAATTTTGTATGATTTCCACGATACTAAGTTTTGACTAGATTCATATGGTTTACACAATCTTTCTACGCCATATACTTCAACAGGTGGAAATACTCCAACATTTAAAACATTTTTAAGTTCGATAGCAATTCTGTTATATTTACCATTTACTTGAAAAGGAATATTTACAACTTTTTCTGTATTTAATAAATTTACAGCATCAATACCTTGAATTAATCCATTATTCCAATCTAATTGATCCACAA
Source organism: uncultured Flavobacterium sp. (assembly GCA_947626185.1). GTDB lineage: Bacteria > Bacteroidota > Bacteroidia > Flavobacteriales > Flavobacteriaceae > Flavobacterium. The sequence goes on along the minus strand of CANQRD010000058.1, from coordinate 3,210 downwards.
ATGTATCTCCATCATAAGCTGAAATACTCAGATTTTCTAGAAGTGGAACAGTTACTCCACCAGTACCCACTTTTAATTTTATATTAGTAATTATATCAGGTTCAGATAATGTTGTAAAATCAATCCATTGTTTAACAGATGATCCTACAGCAATTGTTCCTAATGTAATTTGCGATCCATGTGTTGTATTACCATCAATTGCACGCTCAGGATAAGTAACACCAGCACCTCCAAGAGCATTTACAGATAAATTTAAACCTGTATACTCATATGAAGTAACAAATGCTTCTGAACAATTATTAGTAGTTGTTTCATAACACATTCCATAAACATTCATATGGTTTGGATCTGCTAATAAGCCTGCCACACTTTTTGTATGATCTGTTATACGAACTGATTTATATGCCTGAGTTGGTGTAATAGCTAAATAAGTACGACCTAATTTATCTACTACAACTCTAATTTTTCCTGCATTATAGCTAGACGTTAAATTCTGAGAACCTTGTTGTAATATTATTGCACCATTAGCATCTTTAACGTCAACCGTGAAATAATGATTTCCTAATACCAATCCATCTACCAATCCTGAAACTAAATTACCTAAACTTCCGCTCACCAATTTTTTCAATTCAGAACCTTCAAAATCAATTCGCACATATGAAGTTGTATTAGCAGGAACTACGTTATCATAACCTAACTCTACAAAACCTTCATACTGATTTGCCCCTAATAATAAACCTGCACCTGATTGTAACGTTGCAAAAGAATCAAAATCATCATCGAATAAATTTTCAAGATCATTTGCATTTGACGCACTTATTAATTGTGAAGCACAAACTGGAGCAATAAATGGAGAAGCAGTTTTTGTTTCTGGGCAACTAGCACTTACTCTTTTCACACCATATAATCTTACCGGCGCAGTTACTCCTGCACTCAATACTGTTCCTACTTGAATTTCTACTCTATCAAATACTTGATTAGTTGTAAATGAAAGCGTTTGAATTCCCCCAGAATTAAATAACGACAATAAATCTATATTATTTATTAATCCTTGCTGAAGTGTAAAAGATTGTTTTTCTACTCCGCCTAAATACGTAACTATTCTGTATCTGCCCAAAACATCTGCAGATAATAAAGAAGATGAATCTAACTGTAAACGTACTTTTAATTCATCACCAATAGTTGAAGGTTGCCCAAAATAAATTATTTGTTTTACCATTGCAGCTACCCCAACTGTACCTACACTTATTGTTGAGTACTCTGATGAATTTCCACTAATTGCATAATATGGGTTAGTTACTCCAGCTCCATTTAATCCTGCAACACTCAAATTCAGACCTGTTTGATTATAAGATGTAAACTGCGGTGCTAAACAAGCATTTGTACCCATTTCACGACACATATTATAAACCTTTAACATAGCAGGTTTACCTGTACTTAATAAACTTGTACTTCTGTTTGTAATTTTTATACTATTATACGGCGCATTTGGAGTAACTGCTATATAATATCTTCCAATAATATCTTGCACCAAAGTAACTGTTCCACCAGCTGTACTAGCAAAACCATTATTACTTACAGATGTTGTTACAGATGTAGTACCATCAAAAGCTTCTACATCAAAATAATGTTTTCCAATAACAAGCCCTAAAACTCCATCTACAACTTGCCCTAGAGTTCCTCCTAATAGCTTATCTAAAACTTCTTTTTCCATATCAATACGGATATAAGAAGTTGTATTGGCAGGTACTGTATTGGCATACGCCATCTGAATCATTCCTGTTTTTGGAACAGAAGATAACAAAGTACCATCATCTGCATAAAGCGTTGCATACGTTTCATTATTACCATCAACTGCATTATAAGCGAAATCAACGTTATCAAAATCAACCAAAGAAGTTGAGCAAGAAGGTATCTCAAAAGGCACTTGTGTTGGTGTTGGTATAGTGTAATTTGGATTTACACACGCTACACCATCGTATCTTTCAACATCATAAATACGTAAACCACCGCTCGCTAATCCAACATTAACACCTGTATTTAGTCTAACTTCTACTTTATCGAATGCTTTGCCAGGTGCAAACGTCAAAGTACCTGGTGTATTACCTCCTATTAAACTTAAAACATCAACTCCATTTAACAAACCTCCATTAAGCGATCTTGAATATACGAGAGTATTACCATTATAAGCATTTATTTGAAGACCAGTCAATAAACCAAGATCTAAAAGCCCTGTATTTGAACCTAATTTTATATTAAATGTACTTTATGCTGAAGAAGTAGTTGGAAAATAAAAATATTGAGAAATATAACTTCCAACATTTACATTTAAAAGATTACCTGCTTTTAAAATCGAATAAGTATCTGTATCTCCATCAATAGATTTATTGTAATTATTTGTTCCTAGAGATGTGAATAAACCACCTAATAAATCGACATTTAACCCAACTGACTCAACCCCAGTAGTAAATGGTTTTCCGCAAGAATTAGTACCATTATAATAAAAAGCTTCATAAACATTCATAGATAATCCTGCACCAAGAGAAAGACCTAGTAAATTACTTTGACTTCGCAATTTTAGACGAACACTAGTATAATCTTGATTTGGAATAACTTTTAAATAAATATTTCCATTAGCATCTTCTACTATTGTAGATTTTACATTGGCAATTTTAGAGTTATTATTATAAGCTTCAACTATCACTATATTTTCACTCAATAAACCTAATAATCCACCAACTAGGTTAAGCAGATCAACACTTAAACCTGTTGCAGTTGGCTTATCAATTTTTACAAAAGTTGTAGTATTTGCACCTATAGTACTTGGATATTTCATATCCAGCCAAGCTTCTCCCGTGTAATCAAATAGTAATACAGATATATTTTTTGCCATCATCGTAGCAAATGAAGATGTGTCACCATTTACCGCATTACCTGGATTAGTTACATTCGCAATTGAAGCATTATCTTCCGGTGTATAATTCCCCCCTAACGCACCTAGGACTATAGTGGCAGAATTTTTACCATTAGTTTGAGAATTAGCAGAAACCTTCGTTTGTGCCCATGAAAGATTTATAGAAGTTGAAAATAGAATCAACAACATTAAATATTTTAAAAAACTAATCGACATATTTTCTATTAGCCGCCCTTTGATAATCATAGTTTAACAATTAAGTATAATAATCTATTTAAATTTCTTCATCTATTTAA
>CANQRD010000057.1 GCA_947626185.1 uncultured Flavobacterium sp. | reverse complement strand
AAAAACCAAAGAAACAATAAAACGATATTATATAGCTTTTTACAAAATATAAATAACTGTTTTATTATCTTCAAAATAAAGTAAAAAAGATTTTGGTAAATCGGTATTAAACCTTATTTTTGCACTCAATTTTATAACAAATAAATTTTTGATTTATGAATCAATACGAAACTGTTTTCATTTTGAATCCCGTTTTATCTGAAACTCAGGTAAAGGAAACAGTAATGAAATTCGAAGAATTTCTTACTTCAAGAGGAGCTGAAATGGTATCTAAAGAGGATTGGGGCTTAAAAAAATTAGCTTACGAAATCCAAAACAAAAAAAGTGGATTCTACCACTTATTTGAGTACAAAGTTGCTGGAGATGTTATCATCAACCTTGAAACTGAGTTCAGACGTGACGAAAGAGTTATGCGTTTCTTAACTGTAGCTTTAGATAAACACGCTATTAGCTGGGCTGAGAGAAGAAGAGAGAAATTAAAATCTAAAAAAGCTTAATTATTATGTCAAGTATTGAGCAATCTGCAAAAGGAAAAAAAGACGGAGATATCAGATATCTAACGCCTTTAAATATTGAAACTAATAAAGCAAAAAAATACTGCCGTTTCAAAAAATCAGGTATCAAATATATCGATTACAAAGATGCTGACTTCTTATTGAAATTCGTAAACGAGCAAGGTAAAATTTTACCTCGTCGCTTAACAGGAACTTCTTTAAAATACCAAAGAAAAGTATCTGTAGCAGTAAAAAGAGCTCGTCACTTAGCTTTAATGCCGTACGTAGCTGATTTATTAAAATAATAAAAAAATATCAGGTTGTTGGTTTTCACATTTAGAAACCTAACTTCTGACCATAAAAGGACATCAACATGGAAATCATTTTAAAACAAGACGTTCAAAAATTAGGATTTAAAGATGACGTAGTAACTGTAAAACCAGGGTACGGTCGTAACTATTTAATTCCTCAAGGACTTGCGGTTTTAGCTACTCCTTCTGCAAAGAAAGTTTTAGCTGAAAACTTAAAGCAAAGAGCGCACAAAGAAGCTAAATTAATTGCTGATGCAAATGCTATTGCTGAAGCATTAAAAGCTATCGAAATCAAAATCGCTGTTAAAGCTGGTGGGGAGAAGTTGTTTGGTTCAGTTACTAACCAAGATTTAGCTGAAGTATTCGCTAAAAACGGACAACAGATTGATAAAAAATATATCGCTTCTGGTGTTATCAAACGTTTAGGTAAATATTCTGCAACTATCCGTTTACACCGTGACGTAATTTTTGCGGTTGATTACGAAGTAATTGCTGAGCAAGAATAGTCTATAATAAGATTATATATAAAAAGCCTCCCAAAATGGGAGGCTTTTTTTGTCTAATTAAATGATAAATTATACATAGCGTTTCGTATAGTTTTTTTAAGTAAAAATCCATATTATAATTAGTATTTTTGTATTCAAATAAAATAGTATGAAATATTCTCGTCTTACAAAAGAGCAGTTTGAAGAATTACATCCTGAGTTTATCAATTTCTTAGCTTCACAACAAATTGATAAAGCGGAATGGGATAAAATCAAAGAAGAAAAACCAGAAGTTGCAGATCAGGAGTTGGATGTGTTTTCTGACTTGATATGGGAAGGGGTTTTAACTAAAGCACAATTTTTAGAACACTATTCAAAAAATCATATTTTCTTATTTGGTTTTGACGATCAACAAATTCAAACAATTGTTATAAAAACTTCACAACCAGATGTTGATTTTCTGACAAAAGAAGGGTTACAGTGGTTAAGTGATGCTGTGTTTACTGAAGATGTAGAAATAAAACATGGTGGTAAACCATTTGGTGCTGATAGAAATAAAGAATTGTTTGATATTATTAAACAAGGCGCTATTTTGAGTGAAGGCGATTTGTATAAGCAGTTTAAAGAAATGTTGAAATTGTAATTGATAATATGAACGAAAAAGAAAAGCTTTTAGCATTAAGAGAAGAGTTAAATCAACACAATTACAATTATTATGTGTTGGATCAGCCTACTATTTCTGATTTTGAGTTCGATACTAAATTAAAAGAGCTTGAAGCTTTAGAAGCAAAATATCCCGAATTAGCCGATGTGAATTCTCCAACTCAACGAGTCGGTGGTGCTGTTACAAAAAATTTTGAAACAGTTGTTCATCGAAACAGAATGTATTCGTTAGATAATTCTTATTCACGAGAAGATTTGTTGGATTGGGAGAAAAAAATTCAAAGAATGTTAGGAGATGTTCCTTTGCAATATACTTGTGAGCTTAAGTATGATGGAGCATCTATAAGTATCACTTACGAAAACGGAGAATTAGTTAGAGCTGTAACTCGAGGTGATGGAGTGCAGGGAGATGACGTAACGAATAACATTCGAACAATTAAATCGGTTCCACTTCGTTTAAAAGGAAATGATTTTCCGCAGAGTTTTGATATTCGAGGAGAGATTATTTTGCCTTTTGAAGGATTTGAAAGAATGAATCAGGAGTTGATTGAGATAGGGGAAGCTCCTTATGCGAATCCTCGTAATACTGCTTCAGGAAGTTTAAAATTGCAAGATAGTGCTCAAGTAGCAAAACGTCCGTTAGAATGTTTGCTGTACAATTTAACTGGATCAGATTTAGGAATTTCTTCTCAATATGAAGGGTTGGAAAAAGCACGTGTATGGGGGTTTAAAGTACCTCCGGCATCGAAGTTAGTAAATTCAATGCAAGAAGTATTTGACTTTATTGATTACTGGGATATTCATCGACACGATTTACCATATGAAACAGATGGTGTTGTAATAAAAGTGAATTCATTTCAGCAGCAAGAAGAACTTGGTTTTACAGCCAAATCTCCACGTTGGGCGATTGCTTATAAGTTTAAAACAGAGCAAGGAGAAACTTTACTAGAATCTATCGTATATCAAGTTGGACGGACGGGGGCTATTACTCCCGTAGCCAATCTTAAAGCAGTACAATTAGCGGGAACAACGGTGCGTAGAGCGTCGTTGCATAATGCAGATCAGATTGCTAAATTAGATATTCGAGTAGGCGACAGTGTATATGTAGAAAAAGGAGGAGAAATTATTCCTAAAATTGTTGGAGTAAATTTAGATGTGCGTAGCACAGATTCTGTTCCAACAGTTTATATTACAGAATGTCCGGAATGTAATACTCCTTTAAAAAGAAATAAGGGAGAAGCTCAGCATTATTGTCCAAATATTTATGAATGTCCACCGCAAATTATAGGTAGAATTCAGCATTTCATTTCTAGAAAAGCAATGAATATTGATGGATTAGGTGAAGAAACTGTAGCGCTTTTATATAAAAATGGATTGGTAAAAGATTATGCGGATTTGTATACTCTTACTAAAGAGCAAATTCTGCCATTAGAAAGAATGGCAGAAAAATCGGCGGATAACTTGATTAATGGAATTGAAGCGTCTAAAACAATTCCGTTTGAACGCGTTTTGTATGCATTAGGTATCCGTTTTGTAGGCGAAACAGTGGCGAAAAAATTAGCTACTCATTATAAAACTATTGATACTTTAGCAGTTGCACCTCTTTTAGAAATGATAACGGTTGATGAAATTGGTGAACGAATTGCTCAAAGTGTAATTGACTTTTTTAGTAATGCAACCAATAGAGTTCTTATTGATCGATTAAAACAACACGGAATACAATTTGTTTTAGAGGAAAAAGAACAAATAGTGCTTTCAAATACATTGGCAGGAAAAACAATCGTTGTGTCTGGAGTTTTTACGCAAGTAAGTAGAGACGAACTAAAACAAATGATCGAAGAGCATGGTGGTAAAAACGGAAGTTCTATAACTTCCAAGACTGATTATGTTGTAGCAGGAGATAAAATGGGACCAGCAAAACTAGAAAAGGCATCCAAACTAGGGATTACAATTTTGTCTGAACAGGAGTTTTTAGATTTAATAGGGTAATTTGATGTTAAATTAAATAGATTATTAGATGCTTTTTTTAACTTTACTTCTTATGCTGTAATTATGATAAGTACTTTGAAGAAAAGAAAAATAAAAAAAGCGATCAATCAAATATCTTTAGAAGGTGTAAGTAAAGAATATGATTTTAACTTTCAGACATTAGGAATTCTTATTGATAAAAAAGAAGTAGCTTCAATTCAGCAAATAGTCACTTCTTTTCAGCAAAATGGATATGTTTTTAAAGAAGTAAAAGTATTGGTTTACACAGGCTTCTTAAAGGATAAAACAGTTGATTATCCTTCTTTTAGTTTAGTGAATTTTTCATTAGGTGGAACTTTGTCCAGTGTGTCAGTTGAAGATTTTTTGTCAACGGAATTTGATTTGTTGATGAATTATTATGATAAAGATATTGTACCTTTAGTATATGTAAGTGCAAAAGCACGGGCAAAATTTAAGGTGGGAATTTCTTCAGTAACGTCGAATATTAATCACTTTAGTTTAGAGATGAAAGATTTTAATCCAAATCAATATGTTAGTCATTTAGTTAGTTATATAAAAATATTTAAAACACAATAAATTATGCAATCGCTTTTAGGAACAGGAGTAGCTTTAATTACTCCTTTTAATGAAGATCTTTCAGTAGACGTTGATTCTTTGGTAAATTTAGTTAACTATGTTACCAAGGGAGGAGTTGAGTATTTAGTTGTTTTAGGAACAACAGGAGAATCAGCAACTTTAACTAAGGAGGAAAAGGAATTAGTAAAGCAAACAGTAATAAAAGCGAATGCAGGTAAATTACCTTTAGTTTTAGGAGTAGGAGGAAATGATACAAATGCTGTTTTGGCAGAGCTGAATCCAGAAAATTTAAAAGGCTTTGATGCTGTTTTATCAGTATCTCCTTATTATAATAAGCCTACGCAAGAAGGAATATATCAACATTTTAAAGCAATTGCACAAAAATCCGAATTGCCTATTTTGTTGTATAATGTTCCTGGTAGAACAGGAAGTAATATGGCACCAAAAACAGTTATTCGTTTAGCAAATGAGTTCTCAAATATTATTGGAATTAAAGAAGCTGCCGGCGATTTAGTACAGGCAATGGAATTGATTAGACAATCAACAAGAAAAGATTTCTTAGTAATTTCTGGAGACGATGCTATCGCATTACCATTAGTTTTAGCAGGTGGAGCAGGTGTAATATCTGTTATTGGTCAAGGTCTACCTAGACCTTTTTCAGAAATGATTCGTTTAGGATTGAAGCACGAAGTTACTAAAGCATTTGATTTACAGTACCAAATGATGCCAGTAATTGATCAAATCTTTGAGCAAGGCAATCCTGCGGGAATAAAAGCACTACTAAATAAAGCAGGTGTAATAAAAAATATTGTTCGATTGCCATTAGTAATTGCTGATGAAGATCTTACAAGTAGAATAGAAAAAGAATATATCAAACTCAAATAAAAATAATATGTTAGCGAAAAGATTACAAGACGCTTTAAACGAGCAGATTAAAGTGGAGGGAGATTCATCTCAAATTTATTTAGCAATGGCAACATGGGCCGAAACTCAAGGATTTGAGGGTATTGCATCATTTATGTATGATCAATCAGATGAAGAACGTGCGCATATGTTGAAATTGGTAAAATACATTAACCAAAGAGGAGGAGAAGCAACAATTCCGGCTGTAGCAAAACCAGAATTAGATTATGCTTCTTTTAAAACACTGTTTACACAGCTATTTTCACATGAGGTTTTTGTATCCAATACTATTAATAATTTAGTGCATATTGCTTTAGAAGAGCGAGATTATGCAACACATAACTTTTTACAATGGTATGTGGCTGAACAAATAGAGGAAGAAGCAACTGCACGTACTATTTTAGATAAAATTAATCTTATTGGTGATGATAAAGGAGGGCTTTATTTATTCGATAATGACATGAAAAGCTTTAGAGGAGACGCTGGAGCTACAAGTACAACAGTATAATTTTAAAGAAGATAAAAAAGATGCTTTCAATGGGCATCTTTTTTACCTTTAAATAGGCAAAATATCTGAAAAAGATATAGTTTTTATGCCTATTCCAATATTTTCAATGCTTTGTGAAATCTATTTTAAATAGAACTGAATTATAAAGAAATAAATGAAGGAATAGTTGTAGTATAATTTTAATCTATCAATATAGTATAAGAGTTCCTTGTCCTAACTAATAAAAAGATCTTTTTTCTTTTTAATAAAAAAAGGTTTTTGTATAATGCAATTATATAACTAAATTTGCATTTGCTTTTTTATTACTGTAATTGAAGCAAATGATTGTTTAACAACGTAAACGATATGAGAAAATACATCGGGATATCTTTATTAACTTTAGCTTTTGTAGGGTGTTCGCCTTTGCAAAAAGCATTAAAGTCTGATGATCTAGAACAAAGGAAAGAATTAGCAAATAAATACTTTCAAGAAAAAAAATATAGAAAAGCTATTCGTTTGTATGAATCGATAGAAAAAGATTTTAAAGCTCGTCCTGATGCAGAACAAATGTATTATCAGTTTGCGGAAGCTACTTTTCAAACGGATGAGTTTATGCTGGCTGCGGAGCGTTTTAAAATATTTGCATCTACATATCCTAGAAGTGATAAACGAGAAGAAGCTTTGTTAAAGGAAATAAAATCTGGTGTAGAGCTATCACCTGTTTATTCGCTAGATCAAACAATTACAGTAGCTACAATAGGAAAGTTGCAAAAATTTATTGATCAGTATCCAAATTCTGAATTTGTTCCAGAGGCCAATAAAATTATGGCAGATTTGAATACAAAGCTTGAGATGAAGGCATTCGAAAATGCAAAACAATTAAACACTATAGGCGATTTTACAAGAAATTACGGTGCGGCAATTGTAGCGTTAGACAACTTTATCTATGAATATCCTGGTACTTCATTTAAAGAAGAAGCCTTGTTTTATAAATTAGATTCTGCGTATAAATTAGCAATGAATAGTGTACATTACAAAATGGAAGAGCGTTTAATCAATGCAATAGGAATGTATGATGCTTTAATGCGTTTTAATAGCACTACTGAATATAAAGAAAAAGCCGACAAAATGTTGGCAGATATAAATAAAGAATTACAAAATTTTTCAAAATAACCTAAGCTTAAAATGGATTTAAAGAAAACAACTGCTCCTGTAAATACAGTTACTTATAATAAAAGTAAAATTGAGGAACCAACTGGTAATATCTATGAGGCTATTACTATTATTGCAAAAAGAGCAAGCCAGATTAACGTTGAAATTAAAAATGAATTAGTAGATAAATTAGAAGAATTTGCTACTAATAATGATAGTTTAGATGAAGTTTTTGAAAATAAAGAACAGATCGAAGTGTCAAAATTTTACGAAAAACTACCAAAAGCTCAAGCATTAGCTATAGAAGAATGGTTGGAAAGTAAAATAGCTTACAAAGAAGTTAATAAACAATAGATACTACAATGTCAGTGTTAAGCGGAAAAAAGATATTACTAGGTGTAACTGGTGGAATTGCCGCTTATAAAACGGCAAACTTAGTACGTTTACTTATAAAAGCAGGTGCAGAGATTCAAGTAATCATGACACCTGCTTCTCATAAATTTGTTACCCCCTATACGTTATCAACTTTATCAAAAAAACCTGTCTATACTCAGTTTTTTAATTCAGGTGAAGAAGGTGGTACTTGGAATAATCATGTAGAATTAGCTCTATGGGCAGATTTAATGATAGTAGCACCTGCTACGGCTAATATTTTAGCAAAAATGTCTACAGGATTATGTGATAATTTGCTTATGGCTACTTATATGTCGGCAAAATGTCCAGTTTTTATAGCACCAGCTATGGATTTAGATATGTATGTACATCCTTCAACAGAAAAAAATATAACAACTTTAACGTCTTACAATCATATTATTATTCCTGCTGAAGAAGGAGAATTAGCAAGTGGCTTAGTCGGTAAGGGAAGGATGGCAGAACCAGAAACTATTGTATCAACTCTTGTTGATTACGTTACTAATAGTTTACTTCTAAAAGATAAAAAGTTTTTAATTACTGCAGGTCCAACATACGAATCTATCGATCCTGTGCGTTTTATAGGTAATCACTCAACAGGAAAAATGGGTTTTGATATTGCCAGAGAAGTTGCCAATAAAGGAGGGGAAGTAGTTTTAGTGACGGGACCAACACAGCAACAATTAACTCATCCGAGAGTAAAAGTTGTAAACGTAATATCTGCAAGTGACATGTATAAAGAATGTCATGCTGTTTTTGCAGAGATGGATGTTGTTGTTGCTGCCGCAGCTGTAGCTGATTATAAGCCAAGGAATGTAGCAACTCAAAAAATTAAAAAGAACAGCGAAGAGTTTATTATTGAAATGGATAAAAATCCTGATATCTTAGCTTCGATGGGTGCAATAAAAACGAAACAATTTGTTGTTGGCTTTGCTTTAGAAACAGAAAACGAAATCGAAAATGCCAAGCAAAAAATTATCAAGAAAAATTTAGATTTAATAGTTCTCAATTCTTTAAATGATTCTGGTGCAGGCTTTGGAAAACCCACAAATAAAGTTACCTTTATTGATAAGAATTTTGCAGTACAACCGATGGAACTTAAGTCAAAAGAGAGTGTAGCAAAAGATATCGTCAATAAAATAATGCAACAGTATGAGTAAAGTTTTAGGATTTTTTGTTTGTTTTTTACTATTTTCTTGGAGTAGTATAGCACAAGAATTAAATGCAAATGTTAGTGTTAATCATGCACAAGTTGGCAATAATCATAGAAGCTATTTTCAAACATTAGAAAAATCACTAAAAGAACTTTTAAACCAAACTAACTGGACAAATAAGCGTTTTGATGGAAATGAGAAGATTGAATGTAATTTTATATTTACAGTAAATTCTTATGAAAACAATACAATTACAGGATCTTTACAAGTGCAGTATACCCGACCAGTTTTTAATACTACTTACAATAGTTTAGTTTTAAATTTTAACGATAAGGATATCTCTTTTCCTTATGTAGAATATGAGCCGTTGCGCTATGTAGCCGGATCTTACGAATCTAATTTAATATCTGTTTTAGCCTTTTATGTAAATATTATTTTAGGTATGGATGCAGACACTTTTGCTATACAAGGTGGAACGCAATATTACCAAAATGCGGCTAATGTTGCTTCTTTAGCTCAGCAGAGCGGTTACAAAGGCTGGAAACAAGGCGATGGACCTACTTCTAGATTTGTATTGGCAGATGACCTAGTTTCTGGGTCTAGTAATAGTTTTAGACAAGCCTTATATGATTATCACCGTTTAGGCTTGGACTTAATGAACGAAAACCTTGAATTAGGTAGAGATGGTATTTATAAAGGATTAACAGATGTGCAGCAATACAACGCTACAAGATCAACTTCTTTACTTACGCGTGTTTTTTTTGATGCTAAAACAGATGAATTAGTAAATATTTATTCAGGTGTTTCTGATAAAAATAAAAAATTAGTTGTACAATTATTAAATACACTTTCGCCACTAAATGTGGCAAAATGGAATAATTTGTAGTTGTTTTTAGAACGATAAAAATAGAGGTATGCTAAAGTCATTAAGTATAAAGAATTTTGCGTTAATCGATTCATTAGAGATAGATTTTTTAGGAGGATTTTCTACCATAACTGGAGAAACCGGTGCAGGAAAATCTATTATTTTAGGTGCTTTAGGTTTGCTTCAAGGTAAGCGAGCAGATTTAGGTTCATTAAAGAATAAAGACGAAAAATGTATAATAGAAGGACATTTTAGTGTTGCCCCATACAAGTTAGAAGAATTATATTCTTTTTTAGATATAGATTATGAGGCACTAACTATTATTAGAAGAGAAATTTTGCCGTCAGGGAAATCACGTGCTTTTGTGAATGATTCACCAGTAAACTTAACTGATTTACAAGAGTTAAGCGCTGTTTTAATTGATATCCATTCACAACATCAAACAAGTGATTTAAGTGATGAAACCTATCAATTAAAAGTGATTGATGCAATTGCTGTTAATGAGGGAATATTGGAAAAGTATCAAAACTATCTAAGAGAGTATAAAAAGGCAAATACGCAATTAAAACAATTAAAAGAGCAACAAATAGAACTTTTAAAAGAACAAGATTATAATTCTTTTTTATTGGATGAATTAAAGGAAGCTAACCTAAGCGATATTAACCAAGAAGAGTTAGAAGAAGAATTAGAGAAATTGAGCAATGTGGAGCAGGTAAGAGAAAGCTTTTTACATGCGACTCAATTATTGACTACTGACTCTATTGGACTTGTTAGTGTTTTAAAAGACCTGAGAAACGTATTGCAAAAGATTTCATCTGTTTCAAAATCATACGAAGATTATTATAATCGTATTGTAAGTGCGGAAATTGAAATAGCTGATTTATCTAATGAAATTGAAAACGAAATAGAAAATGTTATTTCTGATCCAGAACGACTAATTGTAGTAACAGATCGTTTACAAATTTTGTATACTTTACAGAAAAAACATCAAGTAAGCACAGTGGATGATCTTATTGTTATTGAACAAAATTTAAGCGAAAAAGTGTTTCAAGTTTCTTCAATTGAAGAGCAAATAAAAGAAGTAGAAACAAACCTTACTCAATTAACACTTCAGTTGGATGATTATGCGTCGCAATTATCAAGTGCGAGGAAAAAGGCGATTCCAGAAATTCAAAAACAATTAGTAGAAATACTTACTTTATTGGGTATGCCATATGCTTCTTTTAAGTTCGAATTTAAAGACGTGTCACATTATTTAAACAACGGTAAAGATGCGATGCAAATGCTTTTTTCTGCCAACAAAGGAATGGAATATGGTTTGCTAAAAAAAGTAGCTTCTGGTGGAGAATTATCTAGAATTATGCTTTCTATTAAGGCAATTCTAGCTAGATATTCTAATTTGCCTACTATTGTTTTTGATGAAATAGATACTGGAGTTTCTGGTGAGATAGCGGATAAAATGGGGGTAATAATGAAAGATATGAGTTCTTTAATGCAAGTTTTTGCCATTACACATCTTCCGCAAATTGCAGCAAAAGGACATCAACATTATAAGGTTTTTAAAGCTTTAGACGGAAATACAACTTCATCGCAATTGATGATTTTAGATAAAGAAAGTAGAGTTGAAGAATTGGCAAAAATGCTTTCTGGTAAAGATGTTACTACTTCTGCTTTGCAGCATGCTAAGCAATTATTAGGAATGTAATTTATTTTCAGAAACATTATCTGTTATAGATTAGTATTAGAATAAATTTTAAGAAAAACAGGAAAGTATTTAAGTCTTCTTGACTTTTATAGAATAAAGGAGAGGATATAGAAATTTACGTTGCTCAACTATCATAAACCATAACCATGTACAAAGCGCTTCAAAAAGACAATAAAGAGTTAGATATATCATCTCTTTCTTCCTTAGGAAAAGAGGTTTTTAGGTAAGATTTTCAATTGAAAAATTAGTAAATGTGTTTCTTTATAAATTAAAGATAGGAGTTCAATTGTATCAACTGTGGATAAGGCCATTATTTTAATGATGATGTGTTGAGCCGACAGTTTGTCTATTATTGCGATAGTCAAGAGTGGTAAATTTTGTACGACTATTGCACGACAAACATACGAATTACTTTTTTTATTTTTTATATATATAATTTGGCTTTATTGCATAAAAAAACCTTATACATTTGTATAAGGTTTTCTTTTTTGTGACGATGGCAGGATTCAAACCTGCAACCTTCTGAGCCGTAATCAGATGCGCTATTCAGTTGCGCCACATCGCCGTATAAACAAATTTTGTTTCATTTAACTGAGTGCAAATATAGTTAAAAATAGCTTTGCAAGCAAATAAAATAAATAGAAAATTGATAATAATAACGTTAAAATTTATATAAGCAAAATATAGATAATGTAAGTTGTTATAAATGAACTTGTTTGGTTTAATCTCTGTTATAAATAAATTATAGGATTAGATATTCTTATAGAATAGAATAAAATATAAAGAATGAATTACTCTTATATAATAACGAAACATCAAGAAATAAAAAAAGCAGTAAGATATGGTACACCTATAAAAATTTTAGTGGTTGTAGGACGTGAAACGCATAAAGAAATAAAACATTGGACTAAAGAAGATGCGTATTCCTTATGTACTTTGCTTTGGTAATCGGGCTATTTTGAAGAAGCCTACATAGCTTGTTTATTGGTAAAGTATTGGCGAAAAAAATATGAACCAAAAGACATTTTTATTGGTCACAGACCGTAGTCAAAACTATGCACTTTAGTGCATTTAGCTTTCAGCTTCTAAAAATGTATATCTTTGATATATGGTATATCAACGCACAAATGGACATAGTTTCTCACGTTTAACAGCACATTTAGTATGGGCGACCAAGTATCGCTATGCTGTATTGGAAGGAGATATTCAGATACGTTGTCGTAGTCTAATAATTCAAATTTGTGAAGCAGAAGATATTCAAATACTAAAAGGAGTTGTTTCAAAAGATCATATTCATCTACATATAGAGTATCGTCCTTCACAAAATCTAAGTAATATAGTTAAGTTGCTAAAGGGGCGTACATCACGAAAGTTACAAATTGAATTTCCTGTTTTGAAACAACGATATTGGGGACGTCACTTTTGGGCAATAGGTTTTGGTTGTTGGAGTACAGGAAATATTACAGATGAAATGCTAAATGAATATTTAGAGCATCATCGCAAACCAAATGATAATGAAGGTAACTTTATACTTGAGTAATTTGCTCCACCCAGGCAGACTTTAATCTGCTTTAACAAACTATGGACTTTCAGTCCATAGTGGTTTATTTTTCAAAATTGGTTAGATAAATATGTAAATAATCGGGCATCTTGTGATATGTTGTGTACAACAATAATAGGATATTTATTGTTTGCACATCCTCAAAAAATCACTGTAATACACAAATGGGCAAAATCTTCCAATCGATGGATGGATAGAGGTGCTGCAGTAAGTTTTATTGTTTGCGCAAAAAAGGGACAGCAAATAACAGAGAGTTTTGCAATGGCAGATAGAGTACTTTTAGATTCAGATGATATGGTGCAAAAAGACTGTGGTTGGTTACTGAAAGAAAATTGTAAATATTATACCGATTTAGTATATGAATATGTAATAAAACCCGTTGTGCATTATGAGTAAGTGACAAAAAAAGTTGCCCATGCTTATAATAAGCAGTAAATTTAAGATCCTAC
>CANQRD010000056.1 GCA_947626185.1 uncultured Flavobacterium sp. | reverse complement strand
AATACCACAATCAACAATGCATTGACTTTAAGTATATAATCTATAAAAGGAATCATAGGCTCATTTCTTATACTAGTTTATTTTCTGTTTTTTTCTATAATAGAGATTATTTCATCTAATTCGCTTTGAGAAACTTGTTTATCCTTTACAAAAAAGTTAACAAGATTAGCAAAAGAATTATCGAAATACTTTGTCATGGTTTCTTCCATAAACATTGCCCTGTATTCTTCTAAACTTACTAATGGATAATATTGATGTGATTTTCCGTAAGCTTTATATCCTACAACACCTTTATCTTCCAAAATACGCACCAATGTAGATAATGTATTATAATGCGGTTTTGGTTCTGGCATTTCTGCTAAAATATCGTTGACAAATCCTTTTTCAAGCTTCCAAAGAATGTGCATAATTTCTTCTTCTTTATTGGTTAATTTTTCCATTTTGTTTTATTATTCTGTTCAATCAAATGTATAACTAAATTCTTAGTTTACAAACTAATTTATTAGTTATGCTGTTTTATACATAAAAAAATTCTTGATAGTTACTGACTATCAAGAATTAAAAATAAAAAACACTTAATCTAATACAGATTATTTAATAGCAATAATAAATGTTCAACTTTCAAATATCCATTGTATTCATATAACTTTTCCAACGTTTGGTTCAGAAAAACAATTGTTGGATAACTATTTTTTGATGAAAAAACGTAAACTAACTCATGAGTACCTCCTTTTATTCCATTTTTTTTAAATGAGTACTGTTTTCCTTGAAATATAATAGCTTCTTGTTCTTCAGCACTTAAACGAACAAAGTAAAAATCATTATTTAATCGATTAATTACATCATTGTTTTTCCATACTTTCCGCTCCATTAAAGAACAATAACTACACCAAGAGGTATGTAAATAAACCACCACAGGTTTTGGCTTATCTTTCATAGCATACTCCAATTGATTAATGGACAATACTTTGAGCTGTGCTTTTGAAGCAACACTTTGCAGCAAGCCAATTATCAACAATACAACGAAAAATAATTTCTTAGTAATCGTATGTTTCATTGGTTTAAAAAATAGAATACCTTACACCAATAAACCCGCGAATACCTTGCAAGGGTGTATAACTATAATCATTTGGCTCAAACATAACATCTGTTCTTCCTGCAGGAGGAGTTACTCCATTTCCTGGTTCTCCAAATGGATCCCACCATCTAGAAATTGCATCTTGCTTGGGCAAAGTATTGAATAAGTTTTTGACTCCTCCATAAATCTGAATACCATTGTCGAATTTTTTGGTTACTTGGATATTGGCTAAAATTGTCCAAGGTGAATATTCTGGGCGATAATCATTTTCAACTCTTGGCAAGCGCATTGGGCCTTTCCAATCTGACGTAAAATCGGCTGTAAAACCGTGACCAAAATTATAACTAGCGATAAAATTCCCTGACCATTTTGGCGAATGATAGATTTGATTGCGCTCATTATCTTCTATTCGATAAACGTCCATATACGTGGCACCCGCCATAATTTTTAGAGGAATATCAAGTGTTAAATCTACATTTAAAGAAATTCCTCGAGACACTGCGTGTCCGTCTAGGTTGGCAAAAATAATTTTACTTGAATCTGTATCTGTATCAGCATCTATTTTATTGGTAAAATAGGTGTAAAAGGCATTCACATCAAAATTAAAAACGCCAAAATCTGTAGGTACTTTTCGGGTATAATTTAAATTGACATTATAGGATTTTTCTGGATTTAACTCTTCTGCAAAAATTACTTCTCGAGCACCTGTTAATGCACGATGATCTTCTGTAAATACATTAACTACTCTAAATCCCGTACCAAAACTTACCCTCAATGCATTATTTTCATTTGGAGATAATTTATACCCAATTCTAGGTGAATGTATCCCTCCGTGCACTTTATCATAATCAAATCGATAGCCAAGCAATAGTTTATTGTGTGTATTCAACGTCCATTCATCTTGAATAAATATACCTAAAATAGGCGTTTTTTGAGGCTGATCTTCTATCAAATTATCTTCATCATAGATTCCGGTTGCTCTGGTATTATCGTTATAATAGGTATACTTATAAGAAGCACCTAATAATAAACTGTGCTTATTTAACTCTTTATCCCAATAAGCTTGTGCAAAAGCTACTTGTTGTTTTCCATTGTACGATTCTGAACCATACATAGAATTCTGATTATGATAGATGTAAGAAAATTGAGTGTAAATTTTTTCTGTGGTTGGTAGCTGATACATTCCAATTGCTTCAAATCGATTCGTAAAAATGCTTTCTGCATAAACGTCTTCTCCTCCTCTGTGTAGCTTTCTATTCCAATTAGTTTCTCCACCCCAACGATCTTCATATACATAACGCAAAGCCAATGATGCTATCCTATCTTCTTTTCTCTTTGCAGTATATTTATTGAATAATGAAATTCGTTCTTGTTGTGTAACATCTGTAAAACCATCATGATTATGATCGATAGGCTGACCAAATTGATAATAATTTCCACCAAACAAAGCCTTTACCTTATTTCCCAGTTTATAAGCAGCACTTAAATCAATATTATTTTCCAGCCATGTAGTAGTAAAAACATCGGCAGTAAATTTTTCTGCTACTTCAGGGTTTTTAGTTATTACGTTAATCAATCCTCCCATCGCTTCTGTTCCATATAAAGAAGAAGCAGGTCCTTTTACTACTTCAATTCGTTCAATCATACTAGTAGGAATTCCAAATAATCCATATACTGTAGACAACGATGAAACAATTGGCATTCCATCGATCAAAATCATTGTATAAGGTCCTTCCATCCCGTTGATATGGATATCTCCCGTATTACAAACATTGCAGTTCAACTGTGGCTGTATACCGTTTATCATCTGTAAGGCATCAAATAAATTAGCTGTAGGGTTTTTTTGTAAAAAACTAGGTGTATAAATCTCGATAGGTACCACTGCATCTGATTTTAAAACAGGCTTTAATGTTCCAGAAATGACAATTTCCTCTAAACTATCCTCTTCTATTAAATCAAAATTAAGAACAACATTTTTATTCTCTTTAATGGTGATTTTTTTTACCTGTTTCTGTAAACCAACAAAATCAGCACTTATGGAAAAATTCCCGTTCATTAATCCTGTCAAAGTATAATTTCCCTCATCATCAGAGGTAACCCCAATTGTTGTACCATCAACAATTATGCTTGCGTAAGGTAAACCTTTGCCTTGAAAAGACACTTTCCCTTTTACTGTTTGTGCGGAAGTAGAAAAACACACTCCTATAAAAAACAAAATTAACACTTGCTTGAAAAACATTTTATATTGGTTTAAATTAAAATTTAGACAAATCTAAAAATATTATTTCAAATAAAAAAAACGTAATTTTGTATCTTATTAAAAAAAAACTCCATGCTTACTTATTCAGAAGAAAATTATCTAAAAACCATTTTTCATTTATCCTTTACTGAAGAAGGCGGAATTTCTACAAATGCCATTGCTGCTAAAATTGAAACAAAAGCTTCGTCAGTAACTGATATGATTAAAAAGTTAAACGAAAAAAAACTAGTAGAATACCAAAAATACCAAGGAGTTATATTAACAGAAGAAGGTTTATTAGCTGCGAAAATGATTGTAAGAAAACACCGTTTATGGGAAGTTTTTTTAGTAGAAAAACTAGCTTTTAATTGGGATGAAGTACACGATGTTGCAGAAGAATTAGAGCATATAAAATCTGAAAAGTTAATTAATAAATTAGATGCTTATCTCGGCTTTCCTACGGAAGATCCTCATGGTGATCCTATTCCAAATGCCAAGGGAGAAATTAAGAAAATAAACAAAACATTACTTTCTGCTGCTTCGGTTGGTCAAACAGTAATTTGTGTTGGAGTAAAAGATTCCTCATCAGAGTTTTTACAATATCTAGATAAACAAAAAATTGCTTTAGGTACAACAATAGATATTATAGAAATTGAACCTTTTGATCAATCTTTTTTGGTAAAAATCCATCATTCAACATTAACCATTACAAAAAAAATAGCTAATAATCTTTTTGTTCAAACAAAATAATTAGGCTTACTAAAAGGCAAACTTTTTATTTTTAAAACATTTTATCAAATGATCAAACTTTTTTCACCTCTATATTTACAACATCAAACACTAAAAAATAGAATTGTTGTTTCACCCATGTGTCAATATACAGCGGAAGACGGATTTGCAAACGATTGGCATTTAGTTCACTTAGGGCAATACGCTATTGGTCAAGTTGGTGCTATTATACAAGAAGCCACAGCTGTTGTTCCGGAGGGAAGAATTAGCTATGGAGATTTGGGCATTTGGAAAAACGAACACATTGAAAAATTACAACAAATTACCTCTTTCATAAAATCACAAAACTGCATACCTGGTTTACAACTAGCACATGCAGGAAGAAAAGCAAGTAGTGAAAAACCATGGATAGGCAGAAGGCAATTACCCTCAACTAATGAAAAAGGTTGGCAAACGGTTTCTTCATCAACCATTCCATTTAATACAAATGATGAAGCACCAGTTGCTTTATCTATCAAAGAAATTCAAGATATTATTGTTTCTTTTCGTCAAGCAACAAGAAGAGCTATTACAGCTGGTTATGAAATTATCGAAATTCATGCTGCACATGGATACCTAATTCACCAATTTTTTTCTCCTCTAATCAATACTAGAGAAGATCAATACGGAGGTTCTTTTGAAAACAGAATTCGATTTTTATTAGAATTAATAAACGAAATAAAAAAAGAACTAACTACTCAAAGCCTATGGGTGCGTATTTCTGCTACAGATTGGGCTGAAGGCGGATGGAATTTAAAAGAAAGTATTGAATTAGCAAAATTATTACAACAAAAAGGAGTAGAAGTAATCGATGTTAGTACCGGTGGAGGAGTTGTTCATCAAAAAATAATAACTGGCCCAAACTATCAAGTTCCTTTTGCGCAAGCCATTAAAGAAAATTCCAAATTAATTATTGGTGCAGTAGGCGAAATAAAATCAGGCAAGCAAGCCGAAGAAATTTTACAAAACAACCAAGCAGATTTAATTTTTATCGGTAGAGAATTTTTGCGCAATCCACACTTTGTTGTTAAAGCTGCACAGGAATTAAATTATGATTTAGCTTGGGCGCCTCAATATGAAAGAGGAAAAGAATAATTTAAACAAAGCAATATGAAAAAAAGCTTAATAGCTTTAGCAGTTGGAGGACTAGCCATTGGAATGACAGAATTTGCCATGATGGGATTGCTACCCGAAATTGCTTCAAACTTAGATATTAGTATCCCAAAAGCAGGAAATTTTATATCAACCTATGCGCTTGGTGTAGTTGTTGGAGCGCCTTTATTGGTAATGTCATCCAATAAGTTTTCACCACATAAAATACTGATAGCGTTGATGATTTTATTTTCTGTTTTCCATTTATTATTTGTGCTTTCCCCAACTTATGACACCCTGTTAATCTCCCGATTTATGTCAGGACTACCTCATGGTGCCTTCTTTGGCGTGGGATCGGTAGTAGCAACGCGTTTAGCAAATAAAGGAAAAGAAGCACAAGCAGTAGCCATTATGTTTGCTGGTCTTACAACCGCTAATCTAGTAGGTGTGCCATTAAGTACTTATATTGGCCAAATATTTTCTTGGCGAGTAGCTTATATGCTTATTGCATCGTTAGGTATTGTTTCTGCCTTGGCAATTGCATTTTGGGTACCCAAAATTCCTGCAGACAAAGAAACGAATATGAAAAAGCAAATGGCATTTTTTAAAACACCGATTGCTTGGGTATTGGTTGCGCTAATTTCCATCGGAACAGGAGGGCTATTTGCTTGGATTAGCTACATTGCGCCAATGATGATTAACATAGCGCATATTGCTGAAGCTAAAATTCCACTTATCATGACATTAGTTGGATTAGGAATGTTTTTAGGAAATTTTGTAGGCGGAAAATTAGCAGACACCTTTCCTCCTGCAAAAGCAGTGATCGTTTCATTTTGCGCAATGGCTACTTGTTTACTAATTGTTTACTTTACTGTTCATATTCAATGGATGGCATATGCCATGTCTTTTGTAACAGGATTAGTAGCATTTACAATTGGTTCGCCTTTACAAATGTTATTGATCAATAATGCTAAAGGATCTGAAATGTTAGCCGCTTCAGCCGGTCAAGCTTCATTTAATATCGGAAATGCTTTAGGAGCTTCATTAGGTGGTATTCCAATTACATTGGGTTTAGGTTATAATTCTCCTCAATTAATTGGAGTTGTTATGGCATTATGTGGTGCTATTTTAGCATACATTTTTATTAGGATGAAGAAAAAAAATATCGATTTTGATGATAATTATAATGGATAAAGCAACTTCTTATTTAATCATTCACAATAAGTTTATAAATTTGTAGTAAATAATTTTGACAATGTACAGAACGCATAATTGCGGAGCATTAAGAGCTTCGGATATCAATACAGAAGTTACCCTTTCTGGTTGGGTAAGCAAACATCGTGATAAAGGTTTTATGATTTGGGTAGATTTACGTGATCGTTACGGAATTACTCAATTAATCTTTGATGCTGAGCGAACAGACAAAAAAGTATTTGAATCAGCAAAAAACCTTGGTCGTGAATTTGTTATTCAAGTAAAAGGAAAAGTTATTGAGCGCGCTTCTAAAAATCCTAATATTCCAACAGGGGATATTGAGATTTTAGTAGAAGAATTGACGATTTTAAACGAATCAGCTGTGCCTCCGTTTACAATTGAAGATGAAACAGATGGTGGAGAAGATATTCGTATGAAATATCGTTATCTAGACATTCGTCGTAATCCAGTAAAGAACAATTTATTATTCAGACATAAAGTAGCACAAGAAGTTAGAAACTATCTTTCTGCTCAAGATTTTTGTGAGGTAGAGACACCTTATTTAATTAGTTCTACACCTGAAGGAGCACGCGATTTCGTAGTACCTTCTCGCATGAATCCAGGTCAGTTTTACGCTTTGCCACAATCTCCTCAAACCTTTAAACAATTGTTGATGGTAGGTGGAATGGATCGTTATTTCCAAATTGTGAAATGTTTCCGCGATGAAGATTTACGTGCAGATAGACAACCTGAATTTACACAAATTGACTGTGAAATGGCTTTTGTAAATCAAGAAGATGTAATGGATACATTTGAAGGAATGACAAAGCATTTACTAAAATCAATTCATGGAATAGAAGTAGATAAATTTCCTCGCATAACTTTTGACGAGGCGATGAGAAAATACGGAAATGACAAACCAGACATTCGTTTTGGAATGGAATTTGGCGAACTGAATGCAGTAACTCAACACAAAGAATTTAGCGTTTTTAACTCAGCTGAATTAGTAGTTGGTATTGCCGTTCCTGGAGCAACAAGCTATACAAGAAAAGAAATTGATGCCCTAATTGATTGGGTAAAACGCCCTCAAGTTGGGGCTTCTGGTATGGTTTACTGTAAATGTGAAGCAGATGGATCTTTCAAATCTTCAGTAGATAAATTTTATGATCAAGAAGATTTAAAACAATGGGCTGAAGTTACTGGTGCAAAACCAGGTGATTTAATCTTAGTATTATCAGGACCAGCAAACAAAACAAGAGCGCAGTTAAGTGCTTTACGCATGGAGTTAGGAAACAGAATGGGATTGAGAAAATCAAACGAATTTGCTCCGCTTTGGGTAATTGATTTTCCTTTGTTCGAATACGATGAAGAAGCAGGTCGTTATTTTGCAATGCACCATCCATTTACTTCGCCAAAAGTAGAAGATATTCCATTATTAGATACAGATCCAGGAAAGGTTCGTGCAAATGCTTATGATTTGGTTTTAAACGGAAATGAAATTGGAGGAGGATCTATTCGTATCCACGATAAAGCTACTCAGGAATTAATGTTTACACACCTTGGATTTACTAAAGAAGAAGCTCAAAAACAATTTGGCTTCTTAATGGATGCTTTCCAATACGGGGCACCACCACACGGAGGATTGGCTTTTGGATTGGACCGTTTGGTTGCTATTTTAGGCGGACAAGAAACAATTAGAGATTTTATTGCCTTTCCTAAAAATAACTCAGGACGCGATGTAATGATTGACGCTCCAGCGCTAATTACACCAGAACAATTAGAAGAATTACACATTTCAGTGGTACAACCACAAGCATAATACAAAAGGGGATTTTCAAAATGAAAATCCCCTTTTGTATATAATTACTTTTTACTTTCCGTTATAATTATTCATTGCATTGTTCAAACCAGCTAAAGCAAATTCTTGTACCGCCTTTGAAGCTGTTTTTAAACGTTCTGGCAGCTGTTCTTTCTCTTTTTCATCCCATACTCCTAAAACGTAATCTACTTGCTGTCCTTTCTTAAACTCATCACTAATACCAAATCTAAAACGAGGATAAGCAGTAGAATTCAAAGTAGCTTGAATACTTTTTAATCCATTATGACCTCCATCAGATCCTTTTGGTTTAATACGAATGGTTCCGAATGGCAGATTTAAATCGTCCGTAATCACCATAATATTTTCAACTCCAATCTTTTCTTTTTCCATCCAGTATTGCACAGCTTTTCCACTCAAGTTCATATAAGTATTTGGTTTTAGCAATAACAAAGTTCTTCCTTTTACTTTCACTTCTGCTAACGATCCTAATTTTACTGTTTGCCAATCTCCACCTAATTCATTTGCTATTTCATCCACTACTTTAAAACCAATGTTGTGACGTGTATGAATATATTCTGTTCCAATATTACCTAAACCGATGATTAAAAACTTTTTCATTATTGATTGTACTATTATTGAAAAACAAAAATAAACCAAACCTCTGATATAGTATCATTTTAAGGAATAAAAAAACACCCGTATTAAAATACGAGTGTTTCTTATAAAATATTCTAAAAAAAATTATTTTTTCTTTGCAGGAGTTTTTGCTGCTTTTGCTGCTTCTTGAGCTGCTTTCATAGCCGCACGAGAAATTCTTACTTGACAAACTACAGTGTTGTCTGGGTGTAATAATTTATAGTTATCAGTTGTAATATCTGTAACATATAATTTGTTACCCATTTCTAAATGAGAAATGTTTACTTCCACGAAGTCAGGTAAGTTAGCTGGTAAAGCTCTAACTTTTAATTTACGGTTGTTGATGTTTAAAACACCCCCAGCCATAACTCCTTTAGAGTTACCTGTAATTTTGATAGGCACTTCTAAAGTGATTTCTTTATCTTCATAAAGTTGGTAGAAGTCAATGTGTAAAATTCTATCACTTACTGGGTGAAATTGAATGTCTTGTAATACAGCATTAATTTTTTTATCTCCTAATTCAATTACTACTGTGTGTACGTTTGGAGTGTAAACTAAGTTTTTGAATGCTTTTTCTTCAGCTGAGAAGTGAATAGCCGTTTGATCTCCTCCGTAAACTACGCAAGGAACCATTCCAGCATTACGTAAGGCTTTTGTTGATACTTTACCTACGCTTTCTCTTTCTGATCCTTTAATTGTAATTGATTTCATTACTTTAAATATTTATAAAAATTAATAATTTACATTACGAATGTATTGCTAATCGAAGTATTTGATTGCACGTTATGCATTACTTCTGCAAACAAAGGTGCACAGCTTAAAACTTTGATTTTATCGCTTGGTCGCTTTAATGGAATAGAGTCTGTAACGATTAATTCTGTTAATGATGACTCTTCTATTCTTTCATACGCACTTCCAGACAATATTGCGTGCGTACAAATTGCTCTAACACTTAATGCTCCGCGTTCTAACATCATATCTGCCGCTTTTGCTAATGTTCCGCCTGTATCAATCATATCATCTACAAGAATTACATGCTTTCCTTCTACATCTCCAATTAGCTCCATCTTTTCAATAATGTTTGCTTGCTTTCTTTGTTTGTAACAGATTACAACATCTGAATTTAAAAACTTAGAATAAGCATAAGCTCTTTTAGATCCTCCCATGTCTGGCGAGGCAATTGTAAGGTTATCTATTCCTAAGCTTTTAACATATGGCAAAAATATTGTTGATGCATACAAATGATCTACTGGTTTTTCAAAGAATCCTTGTATTTGATCAGCATGTAAATCCATCGTCATAATACGAGTAGCCCCTGCTGTTTCTAATAATTTTGCTACTAATTTTGCTCCAATAGGAACACGTGGTTTGTCTTTTCTATCTTGTCTAGCCCAACCAAAATAAGGAATAACTGCCGTTATATGTCTTGCAGAAGCTCTTTTTGCTGCATCGCACATTAACAATAATTCCATTAAATTATCTGTCGAAGGAAACGTTGAGCAAATAAGAAAAATTCTTCTTCCTCTTATTGATTCTTCGAAAGAAGGTTGAAATTCTCCATCACTGTAATGTGATAAAGTAACTTTACCTAATTCTACACCATATGCTTTGGCAATTTTCTCAGCTAGTTCACTGCTTTGAGAGCATGCAAAAATTTTTGGCCCTAATTCTAGATTTGACATTCCGTTTAAATAGTTGTTATGTTGTTAGTTAGCGTAATCATTTTCTTTTTACGCCCTGCAAATTTATAAAATAATAATGGACTATTTCATTTTTTTTCTTTTTTTTCTTTGATGTAAAAAAAAATAAACTAAATTTGCATCACATTTAATCAATGAATTGCCCGGATGGCGGAATTGGTAGACGCGCACGACTCAAACTCGTGTTCCTAGGAGTGTGGGTTCGATTCCCACTCCGGGTACTAAAACCCTAACTATTAATTAGTTGGGGTTTTTTTATTTGTGTTTTAGTCAGTGGTTAGTTAATGGTTTACAGTTAAGAACTCACCAAAAGTAAACTGACCCATTATAATTGTATGTCTTTTTTCAATCTGTTTATTTCAAAAATGCTTTTTCAAACACCTTATTAGTATTAATAACCATTTAGGATACTTTTATAAAATTGATTAAAAAACAACAGATGTTTTTAAAGATTAATCCAACTGTAATCCTATTTTTGTAATCTTTTAAAAACTAATCGATATAAAGGAATTACAACAAAAATAAAACTTATAACGATTACGATAGAGCTAATTAACTCATCTATTACATCTGCAGCTCTTAAAATAATACTTAAACCAAATATTAATAAGCCTGTTAAAAGAAGTCTTACATTTTTGTCCATCGTTTATTGTAAATTGATTATAAGGCAAATATACAGTAAATCTAAACGAAAAAAGAAATACCAAATAATTAGTTGATTTTTGAAGAAAGAAGAAGATATATTTTTCTTAAATTTAAAAATAAAAGTGTATTTAAATACTAGTTTTGGTTAAAAAATAATTATATGAAAATAGATCCTGAAGTTATATTAGAAAAGGCTAATAATGCTTTCGAAAAGTGGAAGTTAGTAGACGTTAAGATGAGGGTTTTTTATCTGCAAAAGGTAAGAGAAAAGCTCTGGCAGAATAAAGAGCATTATGGAAAGCTGATTACCGATGATATGTATAAACCCATTGCTCAGTCTATTGCTGAGGTTGAAAAATGTACAACTTTGATTGATTACTATATTCAAAATGGAGAAACACTATTACAAGGACGTGCTATCGAAACAAAATGGACAGCCACTTATACAGTAAATGATCCAATGGGAGTAATTTTAGGTGTTATGCCTTGGAATTTCCCTTTTTGGCAAGTTTTTCGATTTGCTATTCCAACTATTTTAGCTGGAAATACTGTTGTTGTTAAACACGCCAGTAATGTGCCATTATCTGCAAAAGCATTGGAAGATTGTTTTCTGATAGATGGATTTGAACAGCTTTATTACAATCTTTTTTTGCCAGGAAGTGAAATAGAAAAGGTAATAGAAAGCGATATTATAAGAGGTGTTTCGCTAACGGGAAGTGAACCAGCGGGAAGCGCTGTAGCTAAAAAAGCAGGAGAATTTATCAAACCTGTTGTGTTAGAATTAGGAGGAAGTAATGCTTTTATCGTTTTAGAAGATGTTAATTTAGATGAAGTAGTGAAAATAGCTGTTAATGCTCGTTTTCAAAATACAGGACAAAGCTGTATAGCCGGCAAACGTTTCTTAATACATAATAATATAAAAGATGTGTTTATTAAGAAGTTTATAGAACAAATGCAGGTTTTTACAAAAGGTGATTTGTATAATCCTGTAACCAAAATAGGATTGATGGCTAGAGAAGATTTGGCAGAAGAATTAGAAAATTTGATGAATAAGTCAATCGAAATGGGTGCAAAAATATTAGCTGGTGGAAAACGAGATAAAGCCTGGTTTGAACCAACAGTGCTTGCCGATATAACTTCTCAAATGCCAGTATTTAGAGAAGAAACTTTTGGTCCGTTAGCTGTTTTTATGGGATTTGATACAGTAGAAGAAGCCATAAGTTTAAGTAATGATTCTCGTTTTGGATTGGGAGTTTCTATTTTTGGAAAAGAAGTTGAAGACCTAAAAAAAATGATTCATCTTTTTGACGATGGAGCTGTATTTATCAATGAGATGGTAATTTCTGATCCTAGAGTACCTTTCGGAGGGAATAAATTTTCTGGTATTGGAAGAGAGATGGCCTTAGAAGGAATCCTTTCTTTCGTTAATAAAAAGACGATAGTAATTAAATAGGTTTTTTTTAGATTCATATTCAGTATATGGAGGAGTTACTGGCAACATTCGTAAAGTTTTGGAGTAATATTGTTTTTGTAGATGTTATTGAATTTTTTGGCACTATAGCCTTTGCTATTTCTGGCATTCGCTTAGCATCAGCAAAAAATGTAGATTGGTTTGGTGCATTTGTCATAGGTTTCGTTACAGCAATTGGAGGCGGAACTTTAAGGGATTTACTATTGGGCATTCGGCCGTTTTGGATGTTTACTACAGTTTACCTTTGGTGTACAGCTATTGCAATGCTAATTGTTATTGCTTTTCCTAAAAAACTTATTAGATTAAATAATACTTTTTTGTGGTTTGACAGCATCGGTTTAGGATTGTTTGTAGTTGTGGGAGCAGAAAAAACAATTGCGCTGGATTATCCTTTTTGGGTAGTAGTAATTATGGCTACTATTACAGGAATTGTAGGAGGAATGATAAGAGATGTGTTGATCAATGAAATTCCAGCTATTTTTAGACAAGAGTGGTATGCTTTGGCTTGTATTTTTGGAGTGATTTTCTATTATGCTATGAGCTATCTCAATTTTGATGAAAAAATAATTCAGTTAGCAACCGCTACTTTTGTTTTTGTAATTCGTTTGATAGCAACACGTTATAAATTGGGGCTTCCGACTTTGAAAGGAGAAAGATAAAATAATTAATTTTTTTGCTAAAATAGTTTGTAAAAAACGGAAAACAGACTATATTTGCAACGCAATAAAGGTAATACACCTTCCTCCTTAGCTCAGTTGGTTAGAGCATCTGACTGTTAATCAGAGGGTCCTTGGTTCGAGCCCAAGAGGGG
>CANQRD010000055.1 GCA_947626185.1 uncultured Flavobacterium sp. | reverse complement strand
AGAAACGGGTGTAGTTCAAGGGTAGAATAGCGGTCTCCAAAACCGTTGATGGGGGTTCGAATCCCTCCACCCGTGCAAAAGTCTTTAACTTTGTTAAAGACTTTTTTTTATTGATACTTATTATAAAATTCTTTAGGAGTTTCTCCTACTCTTTTTTTAAATACTTTCGAGAAATATGAATACTCATCATAACCAAGCTTAGTTGCTATTTCATAAAAAGTTAAATCAGTATAAATCATCATTCGCTTTGCTTCTAGCATTACTCTATCTAGAATTATATCGGTAGTAGTTTGATTAACCATGGTTTTACATACCCTATTCAAATGTTTTTGGGTAATATTTAATTTCTTTGCATATTCAGCAGCTGACTTTTCTTCTCTAAAAAAACTTTCTAATAATTCTTCAAAATCATGTAAATGACTTGCGTATAAATTATTGTGTACAATACTTTGCTTTTCGCCTTGCAGCAATAATCGATTAAATTCAATGTAAAAAATAAGCGATAGACTAATGAGATATTGGTTGCGTTTCCATTGATCATTGCGTACCTCTCTTATTATTTTCTGAAAAACAATATCCATTTCTTGTGTTTCTGTTTGATTTAAATAAACAACATTTGAATAAAATGAAGATCGAAAAACAGGATATTCTCTTAATAATTCTTTCAATAAATAAAGATCCAAAAAATCTTGGTTATGAAAAAAGATATAGCCTTCTGCATCTTTAGATAAATTCCAACTATGTGTCTGACCTGGTGCTAATACAAAAACACTACCTGGCTTTACTTCATATTGGTTAAAGTCAATTTCATGTGTTCCTACACCTTTAGTAAAAAGAATAGCTACATAAAAATTATGCCTATGCGGTCTTTCTATACTACTGTGATTATCTATTAAATGTTTAGATAATTCATTGGCATAAAAATTGGTTGGCGAATTATTATAAGTTAGATCATTTATTTGCAAAATTGCAATTTCATCCATACAAAATACTTTTTTATATAGTAAAAATAGAGAATTATTTTCATTTTATGGTTTCAGCTTTGCATAAGCAAATTAATTTTTCAAACTTTGTTTGATATAATGGATTCTATCTTTATGAAAAAAATAATATTTACTTTATCAATCACAACAATAGCACTTACCTCTTGTACATCTAATCAAAAAGAAAACAATTTAGAGTCATTAGACAAAAAATCAGCAAGAGAAGTAACACTAAAAACAATTGTTGCTGGCGATAGCATTTTGCATATAACATCTCAAAGTATTTGGGTAAATGGCGAATTACTAACGCAAAAAACAGACACCATTAAAACTACTAAAGCAATTAATGACTGGGGAGCAACAGAACCAATTAGCTTAGAAAAAGTGCCAATTTATGTAACTGTTGAATAATTTATCATGAAAAGGAAAAGTAGTAAAGCAGTTTCACTAGTTTTAATTACAGCTACACTTGCAGCTTGTTCTAAACCTACAGAAACAAAAGAAGAGCAACAGCGTGTTTTTATGCGCGCAGACAGTAGTGCTCCGTATACAGAAGTAACCAACCAATATACAGAGAATCGAGGTAGCGGAATGGGAATGGGAAGCGCATTGTTATGGTACATGGCTTTTAGACCAATGATGGGGGGAGGAATGGGATATACTAGCAATGGAATTGCTCCACAATCGAATGTTGGAACCAACTCAGCTAAATCAGAAGCGTATAAAAAACAAGCTGCACGCGGTGGTTTTGGCACTACCAATAAAGACCAAAGTGCTAGCTCTTAAAAAAACAACATGCAATTAAAATACCTAACCCCTAAGGATAATTGGCAAGATAGATTAGAACAAAGCGGTTTTGGCTATCACACCGATGAAAACAATGTTCCGTATTGGATTGAAAATTACTATTACAGCATTTCTGATGTATTTGCAGACCGAATTTATGCTTCTACAGCAGAACTTTGGGAAATGTGCTTACAAGCTGTAGAACACGTTATTTCAAATAAACTGTATCATCAATTTAGAATTCCCATGTTCTTTCAGGAATTAATCGAACGATCTTGGGAAAATGACGAAATAAGTATCTATGGTCGTTTTGATTTTGTGTACGACAAAAATAAAGATCAATTAAAAGTACTGGAATTTAATGCCGACACTCCAACTTCTTTATACGAAACTGGTGTAGTACAATGGCAATGGATGGATACGTATTTTGGAACAAGTAAAGATCAATTTAATTCGGTACACGATCAACTGATTCAAACTTGGACAGATGTAAAAAGTGCTCTAAAAGGCAATACATTGCATTTTTCTTGTATGAGAGAAACATTGGAAGACCTTACCAATATTGAATATTTGAGAGATTGTGCTATACAAGCTGGCATTCAAACTAAACTCATTTTTATTGATGATATAGGTTGGGATGGTGAAAACTTTGTCGATTTAGAAAATGA
Organism: uncultured Flavobacterium sp.; assembly: GCA_947626185.1. GTDB lineage: Bacteria > Bacteroidota > Bacteroidia > Flavobacteriales > Flavobacteriaceae > Flavobacterium. The sequence goes on along the minus strand of CANQRD010000055.1, from coordinate 11,042 downwards.
AGTTATAACAGATATCTTTAAACTGTATCCGTGGGAATGGTTAATGTTCGAACCTTTTGCACTCCATATTCCAAATGATATCGCAAAATCGCAATGGATTGAACCAGCTTGGAAAATGATTTTATCCAACAAAGCAATTTTACCTATTCTTTGGCAATTATTCCCTAATCATCCCTTATTGTTAGAAGCTTACTTTGACGATCCAAATGGAATGCAAAATTTTGTAAAAAAACCATTGCTTTCCAGAGAAGGAGCTAATGTAACTTTATACGAAAACAATACAATTGTAGAAGCTACAAAAGGCGACTATGGAGATGAAGGCTATATTTGTCAAGCATTAGTTAATTTACCAAAAGAAGAAACGGGTTACTCTATTATTGGCAGCTGGATTATTGGACAAGAACCTTGCGGAATAACTTTTAGAGAAAGTAATCAACGTATAACAACCGACAAAAGTAGATTTGTTCCTCACATAATTGAATAATATTTTAGCCTAATTACTACAATTAGGCTTTTTAATTTTAAACTATGACACCTGATTTTATATACGACAAATCCTTTGAAAACATTGTATTTGAACACAATAGCATCTCTTTCAAAGAATATGAAAACTGTAAATTTATCAATTGCGACTTTACAGCTTGTTCATTTTTATCTACTATTTTTATTGATTGCGATTTTAATAATTGTAACTTTAAAAATGCAGCCATTAATTATGTAGGTTTAAGAAATTGTCATTTTCAAGATTGTAATTTTACGCATGTAAACTTTACTATGATGGATCAAACAATTTTTGAAGTTTCTTTCACCAATTGTAATTTGGAGTTTACCTTGTTTTATGGTTTAAATCTAAAAAAACATTCATTTATCAATTGTAGCCTTATTAGTGCAGATTTTATGGAAGCAGATTTGACAATGGCTTTATTTGATAATTGCAATTTATATCGTGCCAACTTTACCAAAGCAAAGGCAGAAAAAGCCGACTTTTATACAAGCTATAATTTTGATATTGATCCAGATTCTACAAAACTAAAAAAAGCAATTTTTGCTAAAGATGCATTAGAAGGTTTACTAAAAAAACACCAATTACACTTAAAATAAATTAGTTAAATTTTTACTATATTTGGTAAAAACAACCTTATTTATTAATAGTTATGAATCTGACCAAAAAGCATAAAATACTACTTTTTGTTTTGATTGTAGGAGTAGTACTTTACTTCTCTAGTCAGTACATCATCAATGTGGCAATTAATAAATTCTTACCTATAGCGATAAAAGAAAAAAATGACTCTCCTTATAACTTAACATATGCTACCGCTGAATATTCCTTAATAGCTAGAAAACTATCTATTAAAGGAATTGCAGTAGAACCTAAAGAAGAAAGTTATAAAAAAACTACTACCTATATAGAAAGTGTAATTGAAGAACTAGAAATTCAACAAGTAGCCATTTGGCATTTAATCAAGTCAAAAGAACTTGTTGCCAAAGGAATTTCACTTACAAATCCTAATGTACAAATATACAAACAGGCACACTCTTTAGATCAATTACCACATAAACATCATAATTTTTTAAAAAATATAAACCTGAATGAAATAGAACTAAAGGGTGCTTTTTTAACGTTGTTTAAAGCAGATAATAAAGTAAAACTACACGAAATTCACAATCTTAATGCAGTAATAAAAGGAGTTTCATTTGGAAAACAAACCAATAGTAAGTTAATTCCTTTTCAGTATGAAGATTATCACATTTCTTGCGACTCTACCTTTAATAATTTAAACAATTTACACTATCTAAAAACGGGTACTGCAACTATTTATAAAAAGGATATAACTATTAATGAATTAGTTGTTGAGCCTAAGCATAATAACGATAAAAAAACTATACATCCCAAAAAATTAGTTACTATTGTTATTCCTCAAATTCAATTAATAGGCACCGATTGGGGCTATAAAAATGAGAAAGATTTCTATGTTAATATTGATACAATTACAACTTCTCAAATTGATTTAAACATTACGGCTAATAAAAAATTTATCAGCTCAGGTCACCAGAAAGAAAGTTATGTAAAACTTTTACCTATCAATTTGAAAATAGGTACTATAGATTTTAAAGGAATAAAAGTTAATACTGACAACGAATGGATTCTAGAGAAAGGAGATATTCTATTATCGAACATCAATAATAATAAAAAAAACAATCTTAATATTTCAAATATTAAACTGATAAATCCAACTATTGCTCATCATCAAACAAAAGCAAAACAAACATCATCTATATCATCAACAACCGTTTTTGATGATTTGATTAATATTGGTTCTTTTGAGTTAAAAAACGCACTATTTTCTTCTTACGAAGAATCTGCTAAAACACCCAAAATAGAGTTAAAACAAATTAATACAACACTTAGTAATATTGAGATTTCTAAAAATACAGTAAGTAAAAAAATTCCATTCTCATATAAAAAAATAACCACTGATATTGAAGATATAAAGATTAATACAAACCCACTATACACTATTGCTGTTAAGAAACTTAACGCCAATAATAAATCAATAAGTATCAATAATTTGGATATAACTCCAAAATACAGCCGACAAAAAACAGTAAGCATGTTTACATACGCTAATGATATTTATACAGTAGCAGCCAAAAAAATAGAATTAGATAATTATCAATGGGGATTTGATTCAGACAACGTATTTTATCTCAACGTTTCAAATACGATTATTGATCAATTAAATGCCAATATTTTTAGAGACAAAACACCCAATATTGATCCTGCTGTAAAGTCATTATTTAGCAAAAAATTACGTGAATTAACTTTTGGATTAACTCTAGCACAAATAAAACTTAAAAACTCAATCATTGAGTATGAAGAAACAGATAAAAATGCGATATCTCCAGGTAAACTAACTTTTGCCAATTTTAATGCAACCATAAAAAATATTAATAGTGGTTATCGCCAACAAGCATTACCAACTACTATCATTTCTGTAGATGCCAGTTTTATGAATGCTGCCCCTTTACATGTTGATTGGACATTTAATATCCTAAATCCGTCAGATGAATTCGCCATTAATGGAACAATTAAAAACTTTCCTGCCGATGCAATGCAACCGTTTTTACAACCTTATATAAAAGCTTCTACAGAGGGAACAATAAAACTAGTTAGCTTTAGCTTCACAGGTGATAATAGTATTGCCAGAGGTAAATTTGGTATGAATTATGACGATTTAAAAGTAATTTTATACCATAAAAATGGAAAACAAGAACGTAGATTTTTGTCAAAACTAGGTAACTTATTGATACATAAGAATAGTGAAGGAACTTTAAAGGATGTACACATAAAAAAAGTACATCGTGTAGAAGATAAATCATTTTTCAATTACCTTTGGCTATGTATTTTACAAGGTTTAAAACAAACAATTTTATAGTATAAATCGCACATGAAAACAGCATTAATTACAGGTGCATCATCCGGAATAGGATTAGCAACTGCTAAAGCTTTGGCTCCCAATCATAAATTAATACTTTGTGGAAGAAGAAAAGAGCGACTAGAAAAACTAGCTTCAGAATTAAATACCTCAACCTATATTCTTACTTTCGATGTAAGTTCTAAAGAAGATACTTTCAATGCAATTAACACATTGCCAGAAGAATGGAAAACGATAAACGTATTGGTTAACAATGCTGGTAATGCCCATGGTTTAGCTACTTTTCAGGAAGCTAATATTGAAGATTTGGAGGCAATGATAGATATTAATGTAAAAGGATTAATCTACGTTACAAAAGCAATATTACCATTAATGATAGCTACAAAAAAGGGTGGACATATTGTAAACCTATCTTCTATTGCTGGAAAAGAAACGTATGCAAATGGCGCAGTTTATTGTGCATCAAAATCTGCAGTAGAATCAATCTCTAAAGGAATGCGTATCGACTTATTACCAGAAGGTATTAAAGTAACAAATGTAGCACCAGGAGCAGTAGAAACTGAATTTTCATTAGTCCGCTTTAAAGGAAATGAAGAAAAAGCAAATGCAGTTTACAACGGTTATATACCACTTGTTGCCGAAGACATTGCCAATGCTATAGCTTATGCAATTAATCAACCAGAACATGTGCAAATTGCAGATATTACAGTTTTTCCGAAAGCACAGGCAGGTGGAACCACAATTTACAGACAACAATAATAATAGATTATAATTAATGAAGCAACTATTTGCAATAAGTCTTGTATTCGGACTTTTTTGCATAAACCCAATGATAGCTAAAACGAAAACAAAAGCTATAAAAAACAAGTTAGAGTTTTCAACCGCAATTTTTACAAACAACAGAGATACTGTTTACATTGATCTAAAAAACGATCCTGATTTTAAATTTGTCAATAATTTAAGATGGTTTCAAGATCCAGAATTAGCTCTTTTTGGTATTAAGAAAAAATCGGGCGAATTGTTTATAGAACCCTTATTTCATCAAATAGAATCTTTTGTAGATAATATTTCTATTGTTACTTTTGAAGGATATCAAGGCGCTATTAATGATAAAGGAGAAGTAGTAATTCCCTATATTTATGAAGAGTTACAAACAAGCAGTGAAAATAGAATTGCTTTTTTTGAAGGTGGCTTATGGGGATTTTTTGATACGAATGGAGAAAAAATTATTCCAGCTACCTACGAATATGTTGGCAATTTTTCAGAAGGATTGGCGCTAGCTTCCAAAAATAATTTATTTGGCTATATCAATCCTCTAGGAAAAATTATCATTCCGTTTCAATATGATTATGCCAGCAATTTTGAAGATGGACAAGCACAAGTAGAGGCTAAGTTTAAAGCATTTACGATAAATAAACGAGGAATAAAAATATCTGATTAAAAAGGGATGACCGTTTTATGGTCATCCCTTTTTAATTTTACTGGCTAAATTGATTTTTGTTTTAGTCTTTACAGTCCGTTGAATTTAATTCCTACTGTAAACCATCTTCCTGGCATAGGTACTGCTCCTGCTTCAATATAAGTGGTGTCAAAAATATTCTGAGCATCTAAATACACATTTATTTTATCGAATTGATAATTCAATCGAACATCAGTAATCCAATAACTTTTATACGTTAGGCGTTCATTGAAACGATTTACTAAAGTTGCACTAAAATTATTGTGCGTAAAATTCACCGTTCCAATTACCTGATGTTTTAAGCTTTCTAACGAGTATTTGGAAATTTTATCACTTTCTTTATTTTCTATTTTTGGCGATAAGTAAGTATATGACAATCCTAAGTTCCAAGAAGTTATTTCGTTGCCTATTTTATAGCGCAATGATGAGTTGAGTCCTGTTGTTTTATTCTTAGCCGCGTTATAAGGTTGATAAGGATCTTGGATAGTAGGACGAATCCAATCAATAAAATCATTTATATCTCTATAAAAAACAAAAGCTTCTGCCTGAAAACGATTCTTTCTAAACTTCCCTCCTAACTCTACTTGATAAGCCTTTTCTGACATCAAGTCAGGATTCCCAATATTTCCAGGACGCTGGTTCAAATACAAATCAGTAAAAGACGGCAATCGGCTTGCGGTACCTGCATTAAATAACGCTTCCCAATTGGTATTAAATTTATAACTAGCATCAATTCCAGGAAAAACTTCCCATCCATATTTGGTATTATAATTTACGTAAGCACCAATGTTTACATCTAATTTATCAAACAGTTGTTTTTGGAATGCAGCAAATAAGCCATAGTTTGATTTACTGTGATCGCCAATATTGGTCGAATTGATTTCTTCATAACGCATTTCAGCACCAAATGTATATCTTCCATAATCAGCCTGATATTCCCCATTTGCATTTGCAGTAACTGCACTGGTATAATGTCTGCTTCTAGCCACATCTAAATTATGTCTAAAAAACTGATAATCATCAAAATTATATCGATACGCTACACTTGGAATTAATGTAAATCGGTCATTTAAATGATGTCTTGAGCTTAAATTCAGCATTGTTGTACTCACAATTTCTTTTGACTCTTTATCACCTGGTGCAGCATAAAACCCATTAGCGCCAAATGAACTTCTGGCATGACCAGCCAACACCATTATTGCGTTATTTTCGTTAGGAATAATATTTCCTTGATAAAACACTTTATTGTTATGGAAAGCAGTGTTGTATCGATATCCATTGCCAGCGTCGTAACTACCAAAAAGCATATGATTATCTTTTTTTCTCACCAATGTTCCACCAAGCTGAATACCAGTATTGTTATACACTTCATTATGATCATCTTCTTTGTCCTTTTTAAAGCTAGATCCTCCATAAACCGTTGCAAAAACGCCATCTTTTTCAGGATTTTTAGTAACAATGTTAACTACACCTGTTAGACTATTAATTCCATATAAGCGCGCCGATGGACCTCGTACAATTTCAATGCGCTCTATAGCTTCTAAAGGAACGGGAATATTTAATGAATTATGACCTGTTTGCGGATCAGAAATTTTTTGTCCGTTTAGCAAAAGCATATTCTGCTCAAAACTACCGTCATCAATACTAATATCTGCTTGAGTTCCGTGTGGTCCTCTTTGGCGAATATCTACTCCTGAAACATAGGATAATAATTCATTAACCGAATTTACAGGTAATTGTTTTATCTGCTCTTGACCAATAATTACAATATTTCTATTTTGTAATGTTTTAGGTATTTGTAATCGTTGATTATAAATAACGATTTCATTGATACTATCGCCTTTTAAAGCAACATTGCTACCTTCTTGTGCATTTACACATAAAGTAAACATTCCTAAAAATGCTACTACAGAATATAATTTTTTGTTCATATTATCTTACTCTACCTTTTTAATACAGCACAAAATTAAAACAATAGCAGCATCGTTATATAGTCCAGTTACAATATAACACATAGTCCGGAAATAAACATAATTAAATACATTGTAAACAAGAATTCTGTTCTATCAACGCATAAATTCTTAAAATTTTTCACTATTTTTATACTACAGCAAAATAATTTTATGTCAAATACAAAAATATTTTATTTACTACTACTACTACTACTACTACTCGGAATAACTGCTTGCACAAAAAGAGCCAAACAACCCATGCAAGTAATTTACGATCCTGACCAAACTGTAGAAGCATTATTAGAAACGCCCAATATTACTATTGATTCTCTACAAACAGTAGAACTACCTTCAGATGTTCAGCAATTTTATTACAATAATAATTACAAACTCGGGTGGGCAGAATCCTTAAATAGAACACAATTAATAGAGAATCTATCTGAATTAATTTATGATGGAATTTCTATAAATAAAGAAACACTAGAGCAATTAAAAAAGAGGAATGAACAATACGATAATTTGTCAGAAAAAGATAAAATACAAATCGATTTTGTGTTTTCTACCGCCTATATGCAAAGTATTTCCAAATTATATAATGGAAGTATAAATCCAAAGAAATTTTATGGCGACTGGGAAATTCTCCCTAAGCCATTAAATACTAGTGCTACTATGCTGTTAGCTTTAGAAAACCACAGCATTAACGTATCATTTGACAGTATTAGAAGCAAACAACCTGTTTATCAATCGTTGCGAAATAAACTTACTTCCTTATATCAAATAAACGATAGTGTAAAAATATTTATCAAAGCAAAACTAAACGATACCATAGAAAATTTAAGCACAACAAAAAAGCATTTAGCATTCTTAAACTTACTTCCGGATAGTATTTCTATTGATAATATTTATACATCTGCAACTGCAACTGCCATAAAACAACTACAACAAAAGAACGCAATCAATCCATCTGGTTACATAGATACCACAACGCAAAAAGCAATTTATGATGAAGAAGCTTTTGTTAAAGAAAAACTCATTGTAAATCTTGAACGCTGGCGTTGGTTTCCCCGTCAATTTAGCAAAGATTATATTTTGGTAAATATTCCTGCTTATTCGCTAATTAGTGTTGCCAACAACAATACTATACAAAAACATAAAGTTGTGGTAGGCACAATAGAAAGAAAAACACCAATATTGAGTTCTACTCTATCAACTGTAGTAATTAACCCTACATGGACAGTTCCACCAACGATAAAAAAAAATGATTTAATACCAAAAGCAACAGCTAATAGAGCCTATTTTTCTCAGCACAACTTTACTATTTACGACAGCCAAGGTAAAGTAATTTCTCCTGAAAAATGGGATCCAACCAAAGGTGGAAGTTATAGGTATGTACAAAAAGGTGGAAATGGAAATACACTTGGTAGAGTAAAATTTTTATTTAAAAATGACCATGCGGTATATTTACACGATACGCCTAGTCAATGGGGATTTGCAAAAGACAACAGGAGTTTGAGTTCGGGATGTGTAAGAGTTGAACAGCCTTTCGATTTAGTGAATTTCATTTTTACGCTTTTGGATAATTCAATGTCAAAAGAAAAAATAGATCAAGTTGTTGCTTCACAAGAAACCAAAAACTATTCGGCAAGTAAAGTTCCTATTGATGTTTATTTATTGTATTGGACCGTGAACGTGGATAATAATGGAATAATGACTTTTTACAAAGACGTGTATAATTATGATACTAGATTGTATAAACAGCTTCAAAAATAAAACAGACAATCTTTTAGAATTGTCTGTTTTATTTTTATTTTTTATGCTAAATCAAATATTCAGATCTATTTAAATAATCTTGTTTTGTAGCGTAAATAAACAAACAAGATTCATCTTTTATTAATTCTATAAGCTCTTTATTAATTTCAACCGGAACAGCTGGACAGCCATAACTACGACCTAATCTTCCTTGTTGTATCCCTAGCTTTTCGGAAGCGTAATTTGCTCCATGTACAACAATAGCTCTAACTCTTGCGTTGTCATTTATACCTTTTTCTAATCCGTCTAAGCGCATCGAAAAGCCATTACTCCCAATGTACGTTTCGCCAGTTTTATAAAAGCCTAAACTGCTCATATGAGAATCTATAGTATTTGAAAACTGAACCGCATATTCATCACCCGTTTTCCTTCCATGTGCAACAACAGACTCTAATAAAATTTTATTATCGTCCATATCAATTACCCATAAACGCTTTTCTGTAGATGATTTACTAAAATCAATAATCGTCAATTTTCTATTTTTTAACCTTCCTTCTTCTTCCATTTTATAATAGCCTTTTAAAGCTTTTGCAAAAACCTCTTCATTGGGTGCAGAAAACGAATTACACTCTAAAGCTTCATATAAACTCAATGCCTTCGATTCAAAAGTTTCTTCAACTTCTGGTTTAACAACAATTTCTTTAGGTACATTATCTAGTGGATTAGAATCATTTGAACTCTTCGCAATCGCAACTCCTACTAATATTAAAGCAATAAATGCTATGGTTCCTTGCTTGTAATTCATTTTATTCTTCGGTAATAGATTTATTAAATATTTTGAAAGTTGTAAAAATATAAAATAATATTTACCAAACAAATGATTTACAATGTTATATGAGATTTTTCACATATTATTATTCTTACTTTTCTCCGAGGAACAATATTGACTGTCTTTAATTATTTTTCTTAAAAAAGTTCTTTCTGCTAAACTTTGCTAGAAAACACACTCGATGAATTGACAATTTCACGCAATAATGTAAACAGGTTTCAAAATACAAATTGTAACTTTGTGAATACATTTTGGATTAACGAACATACACAACATGAATAAAAAAGTAATTTTAATGATTTTAGACGGTTGGGGACAAACACAAAATCCTCAAGTATCGGCTATAGAACATGCTCACACACCTTTTATTGATAGTTTATACGCAAAATACCCTAATAATTTTGTGTTAACTGACGGTTTAAATGTTGGTTTACCAGAAGGACAAATGGGAAATTCTGAAGTTGGACACATGAATTTAGGTGCAGGTAGAATTGTATACCAAGATTTAGTTAGAATTAATATGGCGGTAGAAAACAATAGCATTGCGCAAGAACCAGCGCTAAAAAATGCTTTTGACTATGCTAAAACCAACAATAAAAAAGTTCACTTTTTAGGATTACTTTCAGATGGTGGTGTTCATTCTCATGAAAAACATTTATACGGATTAGTCGACGCTGCAATTGCTACCGGATTACAAGATATATTTGTACATGCTTTTACTGACGGGCGTGATGTAGATCCAAAGTCAGGTGCGCAACATATTGCGAATTTAAATACACATCTTGCTTATGGCCCTGCAAAATTAGCTTCTGTTATTGGCAGATATTATGCAATGGATAGAGATAAACGTTGGGAACGCGTTGCCAAAGCTTATCATTTATTGATAGATGCAAAAGGTATTCATTCTACCGATGCTGTAAGCAGTATTGAAGCAAGTTATGCTAATAATATCACTGATGAATTTATAGAACCACTTGTAATGGTTGACGAAAACAATCAACCACTTGCTAAAATTGAAGAAGGAGATGTAGTTATTTTCTTCAACTTTAGAACAGATCGCGGAAGAGAATTAACCGAAGTATTATCGCAATCTAACTTCCCAGAATACGATATGAAAGCGTTGCCTTTGTATTTTGTAACGCTAACAAACTACGATCATACGTTTAAAAATATTCATGTTGTTTACGACAAAGATGATATTAAAAATACATTGGGAGAAGTTTTAGCCAACAATGGAAAAAAACAAATTCGAATTGCAGAAACAGAAAAATATCCACACGTAACTTTCTTTTTCTCTGGCGGAAGAGAATTGCCATTTGAAGGAGAACAACGTATTTTATGTCCGTCGCCAAAAGTTGCAACGTATGATTTAAAACCAGAAATGAGTGCTTATGATTTAAAAAATGCTTTAATTCCAGAATTGCAAAAAGGTGAAGTAGATTTTGTTTGCTTAAACTTTGCAAATGGCGATATGGTTGGTCATACTGGCGTAATGGAAGCTGCTATAAAAGCATGTGAAGCAGTAGATAAATGTGTGAAAGAAGTAGTTACAACAGCGCTTGAAAATAATTACACAACTATTATTTTAGCCGATCATGGTAACTGCGAAACAATGA
>CANQRD010000054.1 GCA_947626185.1 uncultured Flavobacterium sp. | reverse complement strand
CGGGCTATTCCCCTGTAAAAGGTAGGTTGCATACGCGTTACTCACCCATCCGCCGGTCTCAAAGAAGCAAGCTTCTTTTACCCCTCGACTTGCATGTGTTAGGCCTGCCGCTAGCGTTCATCCTGAGCCAGGATCAAACTCTTCATCGTATATTTTTTATATCGTAAAGTGCTAACTTAATGTGTAATCCGAAAACGAATTACCTTACTCTCTTTTTTGTATGCTGTTGTCCAATATGTCTATGATCGTATTCTTATATCACTTGTTTTTCAAAGCGAGTGCAAAAGTAAAAACTTATTTCGAATTAGCAAAACTTTTTTGAAAAAAAATTTCTTTTTATCTTACCAAACCAGGTTTTTACTGAAGCGGACTGCAAAGATACAAACCTTTTTATTTACAATCCAAATTTATTTTTTGAAAAAAAATATTTAGATTTTATAAAGCTTATCTCTACTTTTCTATGAACGTCTGCTTGTTTAATGCGAGTGCAAAAGTAGCGCCTTTTCCTCCACTTCCAAACTTTTTAAAACCTTTTTTTAATTTATTTTACACAAAATTAGCTAACTAACTAAAATAGTAGTGATTAACTATAAAAAGATTTTTTATATAAATTAGATAAACACAAAAAAGAGAGCTCTTTAGCTCTCTTTTTTGTGTTTAATATAATGATTAATTTTCTTTAAATGATAAAATAATATTTTTCATTTCTATATCAGAATTATCTTTCAACTCTTCCAATGTCCAAGTTAGTAACTGATAATAATATTTAGTTCCTTCAATAGTTGTAAATATATAGTAAACATCTAATCCGTTTACATTCGCTACGAAACTAGATTGCTTTGCGGGAAGTCCATTAATTTCTAGATTTAATAATTTAATTTTTTCTGGCTCATCAATAATTACAGTGTTCAACAACATTTTTAAAGCTGTTTCTGAAAATACATTATATATATTGTCTGTATTATTTTGTGTTATTAATCCTGTTTCTAAAAATGTAGTTTCTATTTCCGCTTTATTTTCAGCTAAACCAATTAAATATAATTCTCTTTCTTTATCTGCAATTTGCAATTGAGCTTCATCGTTTAATCCTTTCTCTCTTTTTAAAGATAGAGGCGCTTGAACACTGAAATTTTTTGTTGAATCTATAAATTCTTGTTGCTTATTATCAGAACAACCAACTAAAAAAATAACTGCTGTTAAAAATGTAATTAAATACTTCATCACTGCTAAATAATTAAACAACAAAAATAATACAACTTATTTAATTTCTTACGAATTAAGCTAATTCGTTCATCAGCTCTGAAAACAATTGAATACTGTATTTTCTTTTTTCATAATCATATATAGGAGTAGTAATCATTAACTCGTCTACTCCCAAAACATCACAAAATCTTTGTATTTCAGTTTTCATAGTTTCTTTGGTACCAATAAAAGAACAAGCTGTCATATTATAAACAGTAGCCTCTTCTTGAACAGACCAAATTCCGTTCATAGATTCAACAGGTGGCTGCATTGGCTGTCTATCATTTCTGATAATTCCGAGAAACATTCGATAAAATGATGTAGCCAAACTATTTGCTTCGTATTCCGTATCTGCTAAAATAAGATTTATACATGGCATAAAATAAGGATGTTCTAACTGAGCAGAAGGTTTAAAATTCTTTTTATATATTCTACCTGCTAATTGGAGCTGATCTGGAGCAAAATGACTAGCAAAAGCATAAGGCAATCCCATTTCTGCGGCTAAATAAGCACTATCAGTACTTGAACCCAGAATCCACAATGGTACATTTTGTCCTTCTCCAGGATACGCACGAACTTTTTCAAATTCATTTGTAACACTGAAAAAATGTTGTAATTCCTTTATTTGCTCTGGAAAAAAATTCACTAATGTTTGATTATTTCTTCTCAAAGCCATTGCTGTTAGCTGATCTGTACCGGGTGCTCGACCTAAACCTAAATCTATTCGATTTGGATAAAGTGCTTCTAAAGTTCCAAATTGCTCTGCAATTACTAAAGGAGGATGATTGGGCAACATAATTCCACCTGAACCAACACGAATTTTATTCGTTCCCTCGGCTACGTAACCAATGAGAACAGAAGTTGCAGAACTGGCAATATTAGGCATATTGTGATGTTCGGCCAACCAAAACCTATTATAATTATGCTCTTCTGCTTTTTGCGCAGTTGCTAAAACGTTATTTAATGTTTGTTTTGTTGTACGATCCTTTCCTATGATAGCTAAGTCTAGAAAAGAATATTCTATTTTTTTATTATTTGACTCCATCTTATAAAGTTCATTGTATTGAACTCAAATTTCAATAATAATACTTTATTTACCGTTGAATTGAGTTTTATTTAACATTCGTTCTATAATTATTAATAGCAAAAGAAAACCCTTTGAACAATAGTTTCAAAGGGTTTTAAGTATAAAATAAACTAATTATATAATTATTATCTTAATAAGGAATATTCAAATTTTGGATATCCTCTCTCTCCTTTTTCGTTTAAAAAATCGAGCATTTTCATTTTATAAAAATTTCCTTTGCTATCATTAATTACATAAAAAACATCTTTAAATAATATTTTTCCAGTTGCAACATCACGCCAAGTACCTCCAATAACTTGATAATCTAAAGACAATAAAGCCTTATTAACATCTTTAAGACTATATTGGTTATAATAATTTTTATCACCTTTAGGAATTACTACTTTATATGCAGTTACACCACCATATCTGTTTTGTAAAATAAAATCCGAATATCCGTAAGAACCTTTCGGATCATCTCCTTGATACACTTTATTGGTAAAAACTGTAAAATTTAAATCCCAACTTTTTTTACTTGGTTCTACTAGAACAGTGCTTTCAGTAGTAAAACTAAAAAAAGTAAAATTAAATCCTGGTGATTTTTGTATTAATATTTCTTTATGCGTTGTATCATTTAAATCGGCATATTGCAATAAATAACCTTGTTCTCTTCTTAGGATTCTTATTTTTTTCCATCCACGCTCTTCGCCAGCTACCATTACAGATCCTACAGGTACATTATCTTCTCCAGGATTATATCCTAAATTTAATAAATAAACAGGATTTAAATTGTCATCAGTTTTAATTTCTCCAATTGCTGTTCCTTCAGGGTTACCAGATGGATTATCAATAAAAGCTAAATTAGCAGGATCAAATGTTCCTACTTTTACCAATTCTTGCATTCTTTGTATTGTCGTATTGTCTCGAACATCATCTATTGATAATGTTCCTTCTATTTTTCCAGCAGCCATATACAATGAACCATTAATTTTTACACGAAAATTATCATCACTAAAAAAAGCTAAATCCCATGAGTTTCTTTTAACGGCATACATTGCTCTCCCACCTAAATCAACATAAACTTGATTAGGTTGAGTTGGTCCTCCAACATTTGGTGATAACACTCCACCTAGAGCAGTATCAAAACTGATCATCATTACATTGTAGCCCTGAATTTTTGCTTCCTTAGGTTGATAATTGACCTTTACAATAGTAAACTCTATTGTTTTATCAACTCTATCGTATGGATAAATCAAATTATTGAAAGTAAATTTTGTCTCTTTCACCCCCTTTTCAAAAGGAACAATTAAAATATTGTTACTTGTAATAGGGTTAGTAGAAAAATCTACACCGTAAGTTGCTTTTGTAGGATGAACAAGAATTTCTACTGATCCAGAAGCTTCTGCAGTTTCAGTAAAAATTAGTTTAATTTCCCTTGCATCAACAATATCTCTATAAGCAATTGACGGGTCTTCAAAAGCTACAATAAATTCTTGAATCTCATTATTACCATGAGAAGAATCTTTTTCGCAACTTCCAAAAATTATTGCAATTATAAAAACTATTGCATTTTGTATAAATCTTAAATTCTTCATTTTTTAAAATCCTAATTTATATTGTAACTTAACAAAGAAACTTCTTCCATAGCCTATTGGTGTTGAATTACTACCTGCACTATGAACCGTACCACTGTTTGCAGAAGTTTTTAATTCTTTAACATCAAAAATATTACGAACACCTATTGTAGCATATAACATATTTCTAAAAAATGGCTGACGAACACTAAAATCTAACCAAGAATAACTTTCTTGTTTACCTTTTATATAGTATTCACCAAATTCGTCCGATCCTTTTCTAAATCTAGATTCTTCTCCATTATATTTATAATAAAATGAAAAAATAGTACCTAAATCTGGAAGTCGATAATTTACGTTAGCTGTAACCTCGGGTGTATATAAAAATTGATCCGTTCCTTTTGGTGCTCCATAAATTTCTTGAGCAGAACCAGACATCGTAAATCCAACTCCAAAATCAAGACTTTTATAACTAAACTGATTTAAGAATGTTACTCCAATATTTCTGTATTTATCTGTGTTTTCGTAAACGTATTGCAACCCTGAAGGACTAACTAGTTCAATAACAGAAATTTTATCTAATACTTCTAAATATCTACCTGTCAAATTTGTGTTATACTCAAAGTCATCACTAAAGGCAAACTTCTTTTTTAAGTTTAAGAATAATGTTCTTCCCATTTCAGGCTTTAGGTTCTCGTTCCCTCTTAAATCGTGATTAACATCTACAAAATAAGTATATAACTCTTCGTAATTAGGCAAGCGAGGAGAGGTGCCAACTGTTGCTCTAATTTCATAATCTTGAGGCAACACATATTTTAGCACTAAATTAAAAGCATTTTGACTTTTGAAAGTATTAGAAGTCATTAGTCGATAACCTGGACGAACCATAAAACGAGGAGTAACTTTTATTTCTGATGAAGCATAAAAATCATAACTACCTAAACTTTTTTTAGTTGGTTGCTCCCCTAACATTTCTGACATTGATGAAAACCCATTTGTATTGGATATTTCATACCCCACTTGAAATTTTGCTACACTTGATTTTATGAAATCACTAAAAGTACCACGCGAAAAAAACACTTCTCTACTTTCGCTTTTAAACTTTTCTCGATCAAACTTTTCGTCATACTTAATTCTATAACGATATCTGTCTGTATCTTTATCTTGTTTTTGATAAGAAAATGACAAATCAAAGGCAAATAAATCCTTTAATTTACCTGAAGTATTTAATACATTTGACCAACGTTTGGTATTTAAAATACGATCAACCGCTACTGGATCATCAATGCCGAAAATAGGATTTTCGTTAAAGTTGAATTCTTTTGAGTAGTTTTTCATACGCTCATCAAAAAACTCAAATTTATAATATACTCTATATGACTTATGATGATAATTTAAAAGAGCTTTTAAATTGTTTTGATTTTTAGGCAACCAATCGTGTCCTCTTTTATCTTCATCTCCATAATAAGTAAACCCTTCACGATCATTATACCAACCTTTAAAATCGGTATGTGTATAATTAATACTTGCGTATAATTTATCGTTTATATTGCGCCCAAGCGTAAGTCCTTGTGTATGTTTTCCTTTATTTTTTAAATCATACTCATTACCTACAGTTTCTTCTTGAGCAAAAAAGTTTACATTCCAATCGTGAATGTTGTTCTTTTTCGTAATAATATTAATAATACCTGTAATTGCATTAGCTCCATAATCTACTCCCATAGACCCTTCTACAATTTCGATTTGTTCAATATCATCTAAATTTATTTGAGTAAGATCTGTATTGTTTCCAAAGCCTTCGTCAGAAATCATCGGAACATTATCAACCAAAATAGTAAAATACTGAGCATCTAATCCGAACATTTTCACTGTAGATCTACCATTTCCAGCATTTGGAAGAATAGAAATATTCATTACTTGATTTAAGGCGTCAGCTAAAGTAATAGCACCTAGATTTTCGATTCTTTGTCTATTTAATATAGTTACATTATTTATAGCTTTATCAATAGACTGTGGATTATATTGACCAGAAATTACAATTTCCTCCAATTTTTGCTTGGGTGCACTGATGGTATCATTTACTTGGGCAAATGCCTTACCTCCTAAAAGGACAAATGCACCTACAGCAATTTTTATGGAATTTTTCATTTATTGTTATTCTTTTATTTAGACAGATTCTTAATTGCAAATATACATAATTATATTATTTAAACTCATTTTAAATAATATAATCGTAAATTAAAAAAGCGAAGATAATCCCTTCGCTTTAATCTGTATAATTTACTTTACTAATTCTTTGGTAAGAATACTTCTGCCATCATACATCTTGCACTTCCTCCTCCGCAAGCTTCAATTGTATCAAGGCTGCTATGTAAAATATTGGCGTGCTTTTCCAAAGTTTTTATCTGATCTTTTGTTAATATGTTATAAGCTTGCGTAGACATAACTAAGTATTTCTCACCATTAGCTCCCTCTACTTGCAACATATTTCCAGCAAAGTTATTCACTTGTTCTTCTGTTATTGCAACAATTTCTTTGCCAGATTCTTTTAATTTACTTAAAACCAATTTACGATCCTGTTTATCGTCAATAGAGTCTGCACAAATTACTGCAAAAGTATCACCTAAACACATCATTACATTAGTGTGATAAATATGTTTTCTTTCACCGTCTACTGTTTGAAAAGCTTCAAAAATAATTGGATTCATTTCCAAATCTTCACAAAACTCAATTACTAGTCCTTCATCAGCACGTGGAGATAAAGCACAATAAGCAATTTCATTTGTTCTATCCAATAAAAGATTTCCTGTTCCTTCTAAAAACAAATCATCTTCTTCTGCTGATGTATAATCCCAAATATCAGTTATTTCAAAACCGTTTTCCTCTAATATATCAAATATATCTTCTCTTCTTTCTAATCTTCTGTTTTCAGCAAACATAGGATATAGAACAATTTCTCCTGACTCGTGGAACGAAACCCAGTTGTTTGGGAAAATACTATCTGGTGTATCTGGCTCTAAAGTATCATCTACCACAATAACATTTACTCCTACACCGCGCAATTTTTCAACAAAAGCATCAAACTCTTGTTGCGCTTTTGCATTAACAGTAGCAGGGGTAAGATTATCTAAAACCTTTTGGTAATAGTTATTAACGGCAGTTTGCTCATTCATACGAAAAGCAACTGGGCGAATCATCAATATATTATTAGTAATCTGTTTCATTATATATAGGTATTAATCTCTTAGCAAAGGTAGTGTAGAACAACGTAATAAACCACCTTGTTTTGAAATTTCAGCATAAGGAATTTCTTCAACGGTAAAATTATGGTTTCTCAGCCAATTATTTAATCTAGTAAAGCTTCTTTCCGAAACAACAACATCTGGAGAAATAGAAAAAATGTTTGGAAACATGTGAAACATTTCTTCTCTTGTGGCGTGAAATAAATTATCTTCTCCAAAAATATCTACTAAATATTGATACTCTTTTTCGTCATAAAAACCACCTTTATAAATAATGGCTTTATTTAAACCAACTGGCTGAAAACAACAATCTAAATGCAAAGCATTATCTCTAGCTTCAGTTTTTGATTTTATTAAATCAAAACTTTTTACAATTTTATTCGGAAACAATTCTTTAATAAAATCTACTCCTTTTTCATTTGTACGAGCTGTAATATAATTTTTGTAATCAGGTCTTTTATAAGAACCAATAAAAATATGATCGTTCCACAACATTACATCGCCACCTTCAAAATGAATTTCTTCAGATGCTGATATAACATCGCTAGGATTGATTTGATCAATTACATAATTAATTGCAGCCAATTCTCTATCTCTGTCCGGTAAAATATTCGCTTTAAAAAATTTATCCTCAATGACGAAGCCTATGTCACGAGAAAATATTTGATTGTAGTTTTCTATTAATTCAGGTCTATAAACCTTAACGTCGTATTTTTTAAATACATTATTAAAAGCATCCATTTCTTCTATCATATCATTTTCCAACGGATAAGTTCCTGCGATGATGTGCTCTAATGACTTTGGATCGTATGCTTCTTCTGCCGTAGGGGTGGGTCCATTACTATTTGCAATTCCAAGGACCACAGCCCGCAAACGAGAAGTTTCGTTTTGTATATTTAATTTTAACATATATTGTGTTTTGAACAAATATAATGATTTGGCCTTGATTTTTAATCGCTGCTAAAAACTTTGTTGAACAAAAAAACCTTTACTTAAAAGTAAAGGTTTTTTTGTTATAATCTTATTTAAAGAAATCTATTTTCTTTCGTTCATAGGAACAAAAGTTCTTAATGGTTTTCCAACGTATAATTGACGTGGTCGACCAATAGGTTCTTTATTGATTCTCATTTCTTTCCACTGTGCAATCCATCCTGGCAAACGACCAATTGCAAACATTACAGTAAACATTTCTGTTGGAATCCCCAATGCTCTGTAGATAATTCCTGAATAGAAATCTACGTTTGGATATAAATGTCTGTCTACAAAATATGGATCTTTTAAAGCTGCTGCTTCCAACTGTTTTGCAATATCAAGAACAGGATCATCTACTCCTAATTTTTCTAGCACCTCGTCAGCCGCTTTTTTAATGATTCTTGCTCTTGGGTCGAAGTTTTTATAAACTCTATGTCCAAAGCCCATTAAACGGAAAGGATCATCTTTATCTTTTGCTTTTGCTAAATATTTATCAACATCGCCACCATCATTTTGAATATCTTCCAACATTTCTAACACAGCTTGGTTAGCACCACCATGTAATGGTCCCCAAAGTGCAGAAACACCTGCAGAAATTGATGCAAATAAGCCAGCATGAGATGAACCAACCATCCTTACCGTAGATGTAGAACAGTTTTGTTCGTGATCTGCATGTAAAATAAATAATTTATCTATTGCATTTTTAACAACAGGATCGATTTCATATGGTTCAGTTGGTAATGCAAACATCAAACGTAAAAAGTTGTCAACATAACTCTTAGTATTGTCATAATAGTTTAGAGGATAACCTTTTGCTTTTCTATATGTCCACGTAGCAATAACCAAGAACTTACTCATTGTTTTACAAACAGCTTCGTATAAACTCTTCTCACAATCAGCATCTACAACTTTTGGATTAAAAGCCGTTAAAGCACTTGTTAAAGAAGCTAATACACCCATTGGATGAGCAGTCTTAGGAAATCCGTCGATAATATTTTTCATTTCTTCGTTAACTAACGAATATTTGCGGATATCGTTTTCAAATTGAGCTAATTGTTCTTGTGTAGGTAATTCTCCAAAGATTATTAAATAGGAAACCTCTAAAAAGTTAGATTTTTCAGCCAAATCTTCGATAGAATATCCTCTGTATCTTAAAATACCTTCTTCCCCATCTAGAAATGTAATTGCACTTTGGCATGAACCAGAATTTTTATATCCTGGATCTAATGTGATAGCTCCTGTTAATGCACGTAATTTCAAGATATCAATTGCTACTTCGTTTTCTGTACCAACTAATACTGGTAGTTCGTGTCTCTGACCATCAACTTCTATAAAAGCTGTTTTAGACATATTGTTTATAGTTAAATTTCTATTTAAATTAAATTTTTCTCTCACTAAAGTATAGTAATTACTAGAGCAGAAAGATATAACATATTATGCTTTCATACAATATTTAAAAGTTAATTATCTTACACTTTTATGCAAAATATTTTAACTCTAATTGGATAAACACTCTTCTTTCTGCGCCTCTAGCACTTACTACAATATAATGTTTTATTGTGAACAATAAAAGCAATAAATAATAAAAGATCAGCTATAAGCTGATCTTTTATATATTAAATAATTTTAAATGCTTTTTCTTGTGGATAATAAGCAACATCACCCAATTCTTCCTCAATTCTTAATAATTGATTATATTTTGCCATACGATCAGAACGTGAAGCAGAACCTGTTTTAATCTGCCCGCAATTTAACGCAACTGCTAAATCTGCAATTGTACTATCTTCGGTTTCCCCGGATCTGTGGGACATAACCGAAGTAAATCCAGCATTTTTAGCCATATTAATAGCAGCAATAGTTTCTGTTAGCGTACCAATTTGATTAACTTTAATCAAGATAGAATTTCCAATTCCTTCTTTAACTCCTCTTTCTAAACGCGCCACGTTAGTTACAAATAAATCGTCACCTACTAATTGAACTCGGTCACCGATTTTTTCTGTAAGAATTTTCCAACCATTCCAATCATCTTCATGCATACCGTCTTCAATAGAAATAATTGGATATTTTGTAGCTAACTCAGCTAAATAATTAGCTTGTTCTTCTGATGTTCTAACTTTACCTTGTTCTCCTTCAAAAATTTTATAATCATATAGATTATTTTTATAGAATTCTGATGCAGCACAATCTAATGCGATCATAATTTCATCTCCAAAACGATAACCTGCATTTTCAACTGCTAATTGAATAGAATCTAACGCGTCTTCTGTTCCGTTTAAAGTTGGCGCAAATCCTCCTTCATCACCTACCGCAGTACTTAAATTTCTATCGTGTAACACCTTTTTCAAATGATGAAATACTTCAGTACCCATTTGCATAGCGTGTGTGAAATTAATAGCTTTCACAGGAACGATCATGAATTCTTGAAATGCAATTGGAGCATCAGAGTGAGCACCACCATTAATAATATTCATCATTGGCACAGGTAAAGTATTTGCCGATACACCACCAACATATCTATATAATGGCATTTTCAACTCAGCTGCTGCTGCTCTAGCTACAGCTAAAGATACCCCCAATATAGCGTTAGCTCCTAAATTGGCTTTATTAGGCGTACCATCCAAATCAATCATTAATTGATCGATATAATTTTGCTCAAAAACGCTCAATCCAACAATATTTTCTGCTAAAATAGTATTAACGTTCTCTACGGCTTTTAAAACTCCCTTACCCATAAATCTATCTCCACCATCTCTTAATTCTACGGCCTCGTGTTCTCCTGTTGATGCTCCAGAAGGAACAGCAGCTCTACCTAAAGAACCGTTTTCTGTAATAACATCAACTTCAACCGTTGGATTTCCTCTTGAATCTAATATTTGACGTGCGTGAACGCTAATAATTGTACTCATAATAATTTTATTGTGTTGTTAAAAATATTGTTAACTACAAAAATAGTAAATCTATCTAATTTTAAAATAATTATTCCAACATTTCAATTGTTATAAAAAGCTTAGAATCGTTAAAATAACTAAAGGAGCTTACGCTCCTTTTAATTTTTTCATATTAGCTACAAAATCATCAAATAAATATCTTGAATCATGTGGTCCAGGACTAGACTCTGGATGGTATTGAACAGAAAAAATATCCTTATTTTTCATTCTTACCCCAGCTACAGTATTGTCATTTAAATGAGAATGTGTAATCTCTAAGGTTGGATGGTTTTCCAGTTGATCTCTTCTTACAGCAAATCCATGATTTTGAGAAGTAATTTCTCCACGTTTTGTAATTTCATTCAAAACTGGATGATTTACACCGCGATGTCCACTAAACATTTTAAATGTTGAAACATCTTGAGATAAACAAATCAACTGATGCCCTAAACAAATTCCAAAAACTGGTAAATCGCCATCTACAACTTGCTTTACAACATTTAAAACTCCGGTATCTGCCAACGCCTTTGGATCACCAGGTCCGTTTGACAAGAAAATACCATCAGGACTAAATTCCAACAAATCTTCGTAAGAAGTATTATATGGATAAACTTTCACATAGCAATCTCTTTCCTCTAAACAACGTAAAATACTTGTTTTAACTCCAAAATCAAGAACTGATACTTTATAAGTAGCTTCTGGACTTCCGTAAAAATAAGTTTCTTTTGTGGAAACTTTGGAAGATAATTCTAATCCTTCCATAGAAGGTAGATCATCAAGAATAGCTTTTAGCTCATCAATACTTTTGCCATCAGTACTAATTATTGCGTTCATTGCTCCATTATCTCTAATATAAGAAGTAAGTGCACGAGTATCTACATCTGAAATAACAACAATATTTTGATCTGCCAAATAATCGAATAGACTACCATTAGCATTCGGACGAGAATAATTAACACTAAAATTTTTACATACTAAACCAGCAATTTTAATACCGTCAGAATCTACTTCATCGTTATTAATTCCGTAATTACCAATATGTGCATTAGTAGATAACATTATTTGTCCAAAATACGAGGGATCTGTAAAAACCTCTTGGTAGCCAGTTGTACCAGTGTTAAAACAAATCTCACCATATGCAGTTCCAGCAATTCCAATTGATTTGCCATAAAAAACAGTACCATCTTTTAGTACAATAACGCCATCTTGTTTTCTATTATATTCCATTTTTTTAAGTTGTATTGAGAAGTGTGCAAAAATAAAACAAAAAAAAGGACATTCTATAAAGAATGCCCTTTAAATTATATATAAACAGATATTTTTAAATGATTACTCATTAACTTCTGTTTCAGTTGTAGTAGCCTCTACAGTTTCAGTAGTTTCAGCTTTTTTCTTACCTCTACGAGTAGTTTTCTTAGCTTCTTTCTTAGCTACGTTATAGATTTCGTTGAAATCTACTAATTCAATCATAGCCATATCAGCATTATCTCCTAAACGATTACCCAATTTAATAATACGAGTATATCCTCCTGGACGATCGCCAACTTTTTGAGCTACTTCTCTGAATAATTCAGTAACAGCTTCTTTGCTACGTAAGTAAGAAAAAACGATACGACGATTATGAGTATCGTCTGTTTTTGATTTAGTTACTAACGGCTCGATAAATTGCTTTAAAGCTTTAGCCTTAGCAACAGTAGTGTTGATACGCTTGTGCTCGATTAAAGAACAAGCCATATTAGCTAACATAGAATTTCTATGTGCAGCTTTTCTACCTAAATGATTTATTTTTTTTCCGTGTCTCATTGCGTTCTCGAATTTAGACTAAACAAGTCTAGATTATTCTTTATCTAATTTGTATTTTGATAGATCCATACCAAAATTTAATCCCTTAACAGCAACTAACTCTTCAAGTTCAGACAATGATTTTTTACCAAAGTTTCTAAACTTCATTAAGTCATTTTTATTAAAAGAAACTAAATCTCCTAATGTATCCACTTCAGCCGCCTTTAAACAATTTAACGCTCGAACTGAAAGATCTAAATCTACCAATTTAGTCTTAAGAAGCTGTCTCATATGAAGAGATTCTTCATCATACGACTCAGTTTGAGCAATTTCATCAGCCTCTAAAGTTATTCTTTCGTCCGAGAACAGCATAAAATGATGAATCAATGTTTTAGCTGCTTCAGTTAAGGCGTCTTTTGGATGAATAGAACCGTCTGTAATAATATCAAAAACTAACTTTTCATAGTCAGTTTTCTGCTCTACACGGTAATTTTCTATAGCATACTTAACGTTCTTTATTGGAGTATAAATTGAATCTGTAAAGATTGTACCAATTGGTGCATTTGGTTTTCTATTCTCCTCAGCAGCAACGTACCCTCTTCCCTTTTCAATTGTTAAATCCATTGTTATACTAACGCTGCTTTCGCAGTTGAATATTACTAGCTCTGGATTTAAAACTTGGAAATTTGAAATAAACTTTTGGAAATCTCCAGCAGTTAATTGCTCTTTCCCTGAAAAAGTAATACTTACAGTTTCGTTATCTGCATCTTCTACCTGACGCTTAAAGCGCACTTGTTTAAGATTTAGAATGATCTCTGTAACGTCTTCTACTACACCTGTGATAGTTGAAAACTCATGATCAACTCCTTCGATGCGAACTGAAGTAATTGCGTAACCTTCTAATGAAGATAATAGAACTCTCCTTAATGCATTACCAATAGTCAATCCATATCCCGGTTCTAAAGGTCTAAATTCGAATTTACCTTTAAAATCGGTCGAATCAATCATGATAACTTTATCGGGCTTTTGAAAATTAAA
>CANQRD010000053.1 GCA_947626185.1 uncultured Flavobacterium sp. | reverse complement strand
TGGGGGATTGGCGCAGTTGGCTAGCGCGTTTGACTGGCAGTCAAAAGGTCACGGGTTCGAATCCCGTATTCTCCACATAAAACCTTGTAAACATCTAATTTACAATGTTTTTATTTTTACAGGTGCTAATTTAGGTGCTAAAACTTATTTGGTATTTATCGTCTTGGGTACAAGTATTGCATACTTGCAATAATACTGTTTTTTATTATTTTTTACTTTTACAAAAAGGGCATTAATTTTAATCACTAACTCTGAAACACGAGGTTGAATCTCTATTTTTTTAAGTTTATTTAATACTGTAAAATATAACAGACAGGCATCGCCTGTCTGTTATTCTTAGGTAAAATTTATAAAAAGATTTATTTTACAGCTGTTTAATGGTCTTTTTTTAACCATTACTAAATTTGAAACATTACCTAGTATATAATACTCATTTGATATATAGCTCTTTTGGCATTTTTAAGGTATTAAATAGTTTTTTGTAATTTTCATAATCTACATGTTTATACAATGTACTATCATTTATATTATAGATAGTGTATAACTTTCGTTTTTTTATAAAAATAGTATCATTACCTATTAAGTCACTATAGCTTTTTTCACATTCTAATGAATAATATTGTTCTAAATTTATAAAATCACTATTATACTTCAAGGCACTTACCCAAGGGTATTTTATAAAACCTTTATCGTCAACAATAGCGTTTGAACATTTATTACCTTCCTTTAAATATCTCCATTCATTAGGTAGCTCTATAACAGTATCTGAAACTCCTGCTCCACATGAAGAGAGTATCATAATTAAAACCAAATTTAAGTGTCTTATTTTTATCATCTTATAAATCCATTTCTCATTTTTAATGCTTCATTATTAATATAATTTCCAAAATTAATAAATGGTTGAATATAACTAGATACACCAGATCCTATATAACCGTAACCATCAAAATTTATTTGAAAACTACTACCAAATCCAGCCACTACTTGTCCCACCATCGTAGCAGTATTTCTAACATAAGTCTTTGCCAAACTTTTTACGTTAAAACTTCTATAACTATGCATTTCAAAATTGTATGTATCAGGTAATATTTTAACTCTATTGCTATTTGTACTAACTAGTTTCATAGTTATATTGCCGTAAACTCTACCGTCTTCTGATTTAGACAAGGTTTGAATTGATCTATATTCTTCTGTTGATAAATCTGAACTACTTATAAATGCTAAATCAATTTTAGAAGCATCTACAAAAATTTCCTTTCCATTACCATTTCGATACCATGAATTAGCTTCTCCTAAACTCAACTTGCCATCTCCGTCGAGATCCCATTTGGCTGTCGATTTCTTTGTAAATTTATGTGCTAGATGATTCAAAGCACTCACCGTTAAACCAATAGCAGCACCTTCCCAGAAATTACCGCCAGTTAATTTAGAACCTACACCACCAGATACAGAACCAAACAGCATAGTTCCGATATCTTTACCTGTTTCTCCAATATTTACGTTATTTAAACCAGCCTGAAATAAGCTGGAAGCTGTACTACCTAAAGCACCACTTACAAAGGAAGTAGCAAAATTACCACCCGAAATACCCGCAATGGCTCCTTGTGTTGCCCCATGTGCACCTGCCTGAAACATAGCCACTCCTATTTGTTGTACAGCTGTACCACCACCACTGGCAACTACAGGAAATGCGGTGCTTACCAAACTACCAACACCAGATGCAGCAGCACCACTAACAGCCCCTAATAAGGTATTCTTTAATAAACCACCCCAACTAAAAGTGCCGTTATACAACGTTATACCTGTATAAACCACACCGCCTATTATTGCACCTACAACAACTGCACCTACAAAAGCGGAACCTGCAATAATAATCTCTTCACCATTAGGGTCAGTATATTTAAGAGGGTTGTTTAAACAATAAGCATAACGATTAAGGTTTTGCGAGTTTTGGCTGTCTTGTACAAAATTATCAGGACTTAAAAAACCTTTCAGTACCGGGTCATACAAACGCCCATTCATATGAATCAGTCCTACACGGAACAAATGTTCATGTCCTGTGTATCCACGATCTATAAAGAACTCTCCGCCTTTCATATCAGGGTTATCTGTCGTTACACCAGAAGCATTGGTAAATTTAACCAAATTTCCCCAAGGGTCAAAATGACGACGTTCTATTACATTACCTACTTGATTAGATATTGCCATTATACTTCCCTGATAGTCGCGATGTAAATAATAATATGAAGACGTTTTAGATGTTGCGTTAGAATACTCTGTTACATATATTGCTGGTGCTGTGTATGCGTCACCACCTATATAAGTGATAATTTTTGCGTAACTGCCTATCGCATTCGCATCATTTCCTTTCATAACAATTTCTACAGTTCCATCAGCACTGTAAAATTTTGATCGGATATTAGGAGTATTTATATCATTAGTAACAATTGCTTTTTCAAACATCTCACTTCTGCCACCACCAATGCCATAATTAAAAAACACACTTCCTCTACTTTCTTCTGTAATATGCACAGGTTTTTTGAAACTATTGTATTTAACTTGTTGCAATGCTCGCTGATTATAATAATTACTACCTTTAACATTTAAATCAATACTTTCACGTTTATATTTAGATGTGTTATCATAAGTATAATTACCAACGGCACTGTTTTCTGAAATTCTTCCATCAGGTTCATAACTATTACTTTCAGTTCCATTTGGATTACTCCACGTAACTAATCTTTCAAAACTATCATAAGTAAAATTCTCTGTCCAATTATAAGTGTTATTTTTTCTGCTATTTAACAGTCCTTTTCGTGCGTTAAAAGTGTAGTCCAAAGAAAGTATATCAGCAGTTCCTGTTTTTGTATGACGGATAGTTTTATCATTTCCATAATTATCATAGACATTATTTACAACGATACCATTACCATACTGTCCTTCTGTTATCTGCATTCTCAAATTACTGGCTGTTGTTTTCCAGATAATTCCTCCCGTATTAGCATCTAATATTTGATCTAATATACCATTATAAGCATTATAATTATTTTTTATATATGCTATTGACTGTAATCCTCCTCCTGATGAAGTTGTGGTTTTTTCTTTTTCAATTCTTCCATAAGCATCATATTCATAAGATTTTGCCACAGAATATTTGGAGTTAGAATAAGATTCTACTGTACTAATAATTCTGTTTAAAGCATCATAATTATAGGTTAACTCTTCACCAATATTATTAGATTGCCCAAAAATTTTAGTAACCAAACCTTTTGCATTGTAGTTATAATTTGTTAGTACATCCGTATTATTACCAATTGTGTGTTTTGTAAATAATTTACCTGTTGAACCATATGTATAATTTGTAGTACTTGTAGGAGTAGTTTCTGTTAATAATTCTCCATAATTATTATATGTATAGGTAAAAGGAATAGAACTTACTGAAGGATCCAACATACTTATTTTTCGTCCCCATCCATCTATACCAACTGTAACTATATGAGTCCCATAAGATATGGACTTTATAGTTCCATTAGCGTAATATTTATAATTAATATTTTGCCCGTTATCTTGGACTCTGATCGGATTTCCAAGAGAATTATTAGTAACGATTCTTATTTTACCATCATCATTAGTTGTTACTGTCAATCCTGAATATCCAATTGTAGTCTCTTTACCCGTAGGAGCAATAGTTTTAATTGGTCTGCTTAAATCATCATAGGTAATACTAGACCACATTAAAGGTTGGTTTGCTACATATGGTTCACTTTCTCTTTTTACTCTTCCTAAAATATCGTAATCAGTATATTTTTTAATATAAACACTGCTCCCAAAACCTTTTTGAACTTTTAATATTGAATTACCGAACACATCAAAAGTTTCTTCTGAATACTCTTTTGTTTGTTGATTATCACTAGTTACAACCCAACCACCTGTAGTAAGACGTTGGTACGATATATTCGTAACTAAAGGAGTAGAGGAGGTTCCGGTTACTGTAGATTTTATTAATTTCCCCCAACTGTCATATACTGTTTCCCTTTGTACTCCTAATGGAGAAACCTCTTTTGTTACTTGTCCTAAATTATTATATGTCAAGGTAGTTTCCAAACCTTCTACATCAGTCTTTTTTATTACAAAGCGTCCGTTAGAATCATATTGAGTCTTTACTTTTTTATTAGATACTCCAGGAGCGGAAGTCTCTACTTCTATAATATTTCCGAAACCATCATACGTGTCTTTTTCGGTCAAATAATCAGTATTATACCCCTTCCGTTTTGTTTGAACTAACAAATTCCCATTATAAGTATATAACTCTTCTGAACTTCTTGAATCAGTATTATTATCATAATTTTCCAGTACGGTTGCTTTTATTAATCTACCAACATAATAATCAGCACCGATTCCCAGCAGATTGTTAGTATATTGATAATTTGTTGTTGTTGTTTTAGTATTATTACCTATTGTAACTTCTTTCTTTGAAACATTATATAGATTATCATAACTTACTGTGGTATTTGTAACAACTCCTGTTAAATAATCAGTATTGATTTTACTATCCATTACTAATACTCTTTCTTTTGTTGGAAGTATTTGTGTAAAGTATGTAAACTTTGACTCTGAAATATTAGTACTTGTATTATAATAATTACGTTTTTTGATTACAGCTCCTTTTAGTTGAGGGGAAGTTTGTGTTTCTTCCCAAATAGGAATGGTCTCATTCGGTATATACCAACTGCTTTGAAATGTATTTTTAAAGCCTAATATTCCTAATCCCTGCGTATGACTTGTTAACCCCCTGTAGCGGAAATCCCTTTGTTTAACTTTATTATTTGAAGTAACCTTAAGTTTTTGTACAAAATATGTATTCGGCAAATTTTTGATTTCCAAATAAGGAAAAACTTCCTGATTTGAAGAATAATAAAAACTGCTAATATTTCCTGCTTTTAAGCTTCCATATTCAATTTCAGACGAAATTTTATCATTAGCCTCGTTTACTTTTATAAGACGACCATCTTTGGTTTGATCTTTTTTATAATTCAATTTCCAAATCTGAGTTCCCTGAATAAAAGCCAAATTATGGCTTCCACTATCTGTTTTATAGTCACCAATCAACAAATGAATAGCTGCTTGATCGTTATCTAAGTAGCCATAATCAGAATTAATTTGAATGTGTTCTTCTGAACCAAAAATAATTTTACCTGTTGCATCAGCTCCAAGGTTTGGACGTAAATATAAGTGCCCACGTCCATCACGGTTTCTGATAGATTCTGTATAACTTTCGTACTCGTTAATTAAAAAGTCACTTTTACCATCTTTGTTTAAATCCGCTCCTCTATATTGTTTTATACGTACTCTATTAATAGACGGAGCACCTTTCCAATAGGGCTTATATTCTGCGAAATTTTCATACCTTAAAGATTCAAACCCATTCCCTTTCGCTAAATACATTGTCCAATTGGTACTCCCTTCACCGTCAGGAATCATAAGATCCATTTTTCCATCTCCATTAAAATCTCCCCATACAAGCTGTTTCTCATAAATATTACCGTGCTCAAATTTTCCTGACCACAACAATTGTGTTTGAACTTTTGTATTATTCTCAACATAATTAAATCCAATCACTCTGTAGTTTCCTTTAACATCAATAGGGAAAAGTATATCGTCTTTACCGTCTCCATTAAAATCATAGATAAACCCTTTATGTATCCCGACGATATCTGATTCCAAATATCTTTGTGGATCTTCTACAACTGGTACTCCGGCAGATCCAGGTACTGTAGATGACATCGGATTAGTATCTGCCATATAGTATTTTTCACCTGATTGACCTTTTGCACCTGGCTGATAATATATTCCTCCTGTAACAGGATCGATAATTATACTGCTATAATCAAACTCCTGCTCATAATGTTTAATAAAAATATCAGAAATACCATCTCCATTAAAATCGCCTATCATAGTTAACATAGGATTTTTATATCCTTGATAGTTTTGAGCATTTTGTCCACTGTAGGTAGTAAGAAGATCTATTTTTTTAGAAAACTCTTCATTAAACTGATTAGTATTATAATTAAAGAATCTAAATAATACAGATTGTTTACTCTTCTCTATTTTGACAATTGAACTTTTTTGTGCAAATTTATTATTCTTATCAAGCGTAGTAACCGATGATGGAACCATCTCCGTAAAATCAAAGGGTAAGGCAGAAGTAGTCCAACCTGATCCACTGTTTACCCCATTAAGATATAATTTACTATTAGAAATAAAATCCAGTTCTCCGTTACCGTCAAAATCACCTGTTAGTTCAACTGAACCTAAAGGATTTGAACCATTATCTTTATAATGACCAAGGTTTTCAAATCCCGATTGTGATTTATCATACGTAAATTTAATTGGGTTTGCAAGATTAGTACCGTTTGACTCCTGAACTTGAGTTAATGACTGATAATTTAATTCATTTAACTCATGTGTTAAAAGATATCTTCTGAACAAAGAACCTCCAGTTTTAACATCAACCTGACTCAAAATTCTATTGGTTACCATTTTTCTATTATTTATGTAAGTAACCTCTGAACGTACTCTCGATTTATATAGAAATTCTATTGAATTTTCAACTCCTAAATTTAGTTTTTCATTTCTACCCCAAGTGATTTTCTTCAAATAAAGAACACCACTAAAAGTTTCATATGTATAATTTATTGTATTTCCTTGAGGGTCTATCCATTTATCAATAAGCCATTCCGTAGAACTTCTAGAATTCTCAGTTGATCCGTAAAAAGATTGTGAACCATCAGAAGAAGTTACTGTAAAACTTTCTGGTTGTAATGTTTTCAAAGGTAATGGCGTACCTCCTCCTATAGGCGTACCTCCTCCTATAGGTGTACCTTCTTCAATTGGTATACCTCCCTCAATAGGTATACCTGGTCTTATAATAGGACTTGATATTTTACAATCAATTTTAAGATGTGAAAAATTTTCAGTCTTATAAGTAGCTTGACTGTTTACGGTACCTTGGTGAAGTAACCTCTGACCATCTAATATATATTGATCATTGCTATCAAAATCAACTGCATCAATGTATCCATCAATATCAATTCTTGTTGAAGTCTTAGATATAGAAGATACCCCTACAATATTCCAACCATAACCTGCTATACCATTCGCATTATTACTAGAATATGACAAGGCTACTTGGGGACCTACGTTTTTTATTCCCGGAGGTAAGGCAAAAGGTACCTTATAATCTGCTGATCCTGATTCTGAAATAGAAAGTTCTCCTTTAGTATCTTGAAAAGTTTGTGAATATCCATAAATATTACTTACTAAGATAATTAGTATTGTAAAAAGATAATTTTTCATATTTAGTGTTTTATGATTTTATAAGATTTGCTTTGTTGAGTTACATCAAATACCCTTATATAATAGATACCCGAAGCGTAACTTGATAAATCAAAAACTTCCCGGATAGTGCCTTCATACACTTTTTTAAGTTGTAAAAGTTTTCCATTATTATCAAAAACCATAATTTCTGTTAATTGTAGTTCAGAATTCCATTCTACATTCAGTAAATCAATAACAGGATTTGGATAAAATTCGATTGTTGTAGAATTATCGTTAATAAAATTGGATTTTGGTAAAAGTGTTTCTTCTTCTTGTTCGGTCTCTTCTATACTATTTGTACTTAGCAAAGAATTAACAGAAATGGTAACCAGTTCACGTTGGATCTGATTTCCTGCAGAATCATAAGTAAATTGTAAAGTTTGAGCATTTACATTACAAGTATAGAATGTAAGTAGCAAAAGTAGTTTTTTGATCATTTCTCTGATTTTAAAAAATTTCGATGCAAAATTATCAAAAAACCAACAAACAAAAGCAAGAGAATTATCATATTTTTATTTTGTCCAAAAGCAATTATATTGTCAAAATTTAATCACCTTCTCAGCCCTCTTCTTTTTTCAGGTTCTTTATGTTCCGTTTGATTATTCTCTTTTATTGATGTTTTTTTATTTTGCTCATTACCAAAACGTAATAGAGTAAAAAGTTGAGCAACGTGATTTGAATTTTTAAAGGTTTCGTCGAATGCAGAAAAAGGAATGTTGTTGTCTTTTGATACTTTTTCACTTATTTTACTCAACTTATCTATCAATTGTTTTTCATTTTCTATCTTTAAATAAGGTTGTTTTAACCTTTCAAATTTGATTGCTTTCTCTAACGTATTCAATACCGAATCCAGATATTTTTTCTTTTCAACAGCAAAAACGCTTGCATTAGTAAGCAGAGTGGCGTTTTTGCTTTTGGAGAGCTGTATCTCTTTTTTTAAACGTTCATTTTTTGTAGAAAGTTCGGCAATTTGTTTCGTTTTGGTTTCTAAATCGTTTTTGTTCTTCAAAAGCTGAGATTTCTGAACTCTATATAATTTTTCCATATTCGCCAGTGTTTTCTCAGTTTTCATTCTTTGAAAACCTAAAAAGTCTGGTTCTTTGATAATTAATTCCTCAAATTTCTCGTGGCTTAATTCCTTTTTTATTTCGTTCTTACGTTCTTCCAAAACTTTCAGATATTCTTCTTCTTTCTTGATTTTGAATTGTATGGCTTCTAACCTTGCTTTAGAACCCGAAATTCCTCGTTCCATTCCCAAACATTCTGATGTTATATCCTGCATTTTGGAATAATGAAAAGATTGATGTTTTAATGTTTTTCCCGTTTCCAAATCCTGCCAGTCCGCAACTAAATGAGCGTGATAATTCGGTTTCCATTCATTGGTGTCTTTGTCATAATGCCCTTCATCTTTGTGAATAGCAATCTGAAAAACCTTTATCTTCAATTCTTCTTCTAATCGTTTTGAAAGATTATGCAAATCTTGCATTGTAGTATTTTCTTTGATTACAACTACGGCTTCACGAACAGGTATTGCATTTTTCTGTAACTTCCGTCCTGATTTTTCTTTGCAATAGGTCTCTATTTTTTGAATTCGATCGGCAATTTTTTGTTCTTGCCAATATTCATTTTTTGGAGTTAAATCTTTTCGGATATAATCAAATGATTTCTTTCTAAAATTATGGATTTCAGAATCGGATTTAACAGCTTTAAAATTTATTGATGTCTTCATAATTTCTTTATTTAAAGATATACTTGCAACTCATTTTTCACGGGTTGGAAAAAATTAACCTTGCATTATTTTTTACAGGTTGGAATAATAAAGCCCTATACTATTTTTAATAGGTTCAAAGCCTCGCAGAGCGAAGTAGAAACTTTAATTGGAGGAACGGAGATTAAAGTTGCGAATGAGCTCCTAACTTTTGCATATAGTTGGTAAACACATAGCACCCTATATTATTTTTTACACCCTTATATATCACATTTTTTTTATCTTTTCCGTTTAACATTTTGAGTGTTTTGTTGTTGTTCTTCTATTTCTTTTTGTGGTTGATTTTCGTATTTTGTTTGGGTACGGAAAAGCAAATAATCATTCAAATCCTTGTGTAAAAGATAAATTTCGGAATGGTCTTTGGCTTCAGGAAATGATTCTAAAATGGAGTTTTTACAAATTTCTCCTGCTCGGTCATTATCCAAAAACAGATGGATTTCCGAATAATTTTGCAAATGTATTTTGGTCTTATTCAATAACGCAATGGAATTCATTACCAACAAATCGCCTTTGAAAAACCGTTTCATTTCAATAAAAGACAAAGCATCCAAAAATCCCTCGAAGACGACAACATTTTTATTTTTTTCGTGATTCTCATTATTAAGATTAATGACTGAAATATCTTTTTTCAAAAATGAACCTTTATAGAAAGAATTTCTAAGTTCCCAACCTCCAGAAAGATTTTCAAATCCGACTGCATACAATTTTTTATCTCGAATGGTAAAATGTACCTCTTTGATAAAAGGAAAAACACTTGAAGAAAATCCTCTTTGGTATAAATAATTTTTGAGGCTTTCGTTTTGGAGTTCTTTGATTTGTGTTATTTGATAATTTTGGGATGAATTTTTCAGATGAATATCATTCTGCGGTTGAAAAGAAGAAAAATTTTGCTTTTCTGCCCAATCTAAAACTTCTTTTACAGAAATGTTCTGATATTTCATCATAAAATCGGTATTGTTGCCGCCAATGCCTTCGGAATGCAAATACCAAAGATTTAATTTTTTATCAAGTTTAAAAGAGGCTTGCGTTTCTGTTCCGAAAGGATTCAGATACCAAGCTTCTTTTTCATTTTGTTTTGTTGGAAGGTGTCCAAGTGAAGCAAGGACTTCTTCCAACTTTATCAAGTTGAATTGTTTGCAGTTCATTAGTTTAAAAACGTTAGGGTTAGATTATTATTTTTTTGATGAATTGATGAGAAAACATTTTATTTCACTGATTATTAATAATATATATACTTATCAAATTCTCATCATCTCATCATTTTTTTTATTTAATACTCATCAAGTGTTCATCAAAAATCACGGTTTTGAAATTTGATGAGACTTTTGATAATAAGTAAGTGTTTGATTTTCTTTTCATTATCAATTAATTCATCATTTCATCAAATTTTTGAAGGATAAAATCTTTTTCTATTGTGAAAAACCTTCCCGTTTTATTGGTTTGATAGAAACTTCCGGAAAAATCAATATCATATTTGATATAGGAAAGTGAATTGTTCTGTGGTTTAAGTTTCCAGATTTCTTTCAGTATTTTTCTAACATCATTGATTGTCCAAAACTGGTTTCTGAACATTTTATTAATCATATTGAGAATGTCCTGCGGAATGCAGTGGAGTTCCAGTTCGTCATTGGTTTGAAATAATTCGTATAAAAGTTCAATGATTTTTGATTCGAGTTTACTGTTATATTTCCAGACTAATTTCTGCAAAGCTTTAGTTCTGATTTCATTTGCAGAGAACCACATTCTGGTTTGTTTCTTGCTATAAAAAGGTCTTTTAATTAAATAACGGAGAAAGTACGGGATTTCCTGAACGAGACTTTTTAAAAAGTCAGTATTTTCGCTTTTAATGGATTTTACTTTGATTATCCAAAAGCGGATTTCGTTTTCATCTATTTGAATAAAATTGTCTTCATTGTTAGAACAAAGAATAAATTTTCCAAAAAATTCAATTTCTTCCCTGTCTTTTCCTTTACCTTCTTTCTTGTCCTTGTCGGTGGTGGAAAGGTATTTTAATCGTTCTGTAATTTCCTTTTTGTCAAAGAAAACTTCATCAATAGCTACAACAAGCATTGAAGCCCAATCACTATTAAATTGGCTACTGAAAGAATCACCTTTAATATAGGTCATATTCAATCCAAAGATGGATTTCAGCCATTTAATGAATGTGGATTTTCCGGTAGCTCTTTCTTTTGAAACCAAACATAGAATTGGTAGCATTTGAGTTGGATATTGAAGTAATATTTTTAGGTAATCCAGACCTAATTCTATTTGTTCCCCAAAAATATGTTCCATAAATTCTAAGGAAAACAGAATTTTTTCTTTTAAAGCAATCTGACTAATGTTTTCTTCAACAGGAGAAAAAGGAATTTCATTATAAGTATTGTAGAACCCGTCAATTATCTGAGAATATTTCAAATGAGAAGGAATACAGCAAAAACCGTCGTACTTCGGTACTTCCGAAACATAAACTTTTCCGTGATCACTGATGATGGTTTCTCGATTCCAGCGAACCAATATCGAAATTTTATCTCCGGAAATCTGTGGCTTTTTAATTATTTTATAGTAGGTTGTACCTACCCGTAAATAAGGAATTTGTTTATTCATTTTTGCACATTTTAAAGTTAGAACTACGTTTATCTTTTGTATTTTAGAGATTTGACGTCGTTTAAAGCATTCATCAACTCCAAATGGTTAATTCTATAAAATCTTCCTATTTGTTCTGCTTTGATGTTGCCTTTTAAAATGTGTGAGCGAACGGTTTGATAATCGAGTTTTAAAATTTCTGAACATTCTTTTATAGAATAGAATTTCTTTTTCAACTCGATTTCAGGTTCTTTTTTAAGGGAATGAAGTAAGCTTTTTACTTCTCCTAATTCATCAAGAATGGTTTGAAATGGATTGGTTGTCTGCATAATTTTAATATTTAATTTGCAGACAAAAATGGAATGTTTAAATAAATAACTATGCAATTCTACTCAATTGCATAAAATTTAATACTTAATATTCAATATTTTTGATAATTCTTCATATAAACTTTTTTCAAAGTCATTGGGTTTTATGGTAATAGCTCTCGAAAATGTTCCTTTGTCAAAATTAGTATTGTATTCATTTTCCATTGCTTCGATAATGGTAATGTCTTGAAAATCCGGATTAATAATGTGGTTGTCTTTTAAAAAACGATGAACTCTTATAAATGAGGATTTTTGGTCAACAAGAAGATTGTGATTCTCGTCAATGAATTTCTTATCTTTTAAAAATTCAATGAAAATTTTGGAAGAATTTTCTCCTATCATAATATCAGATAAGCGAATTTCTCTTTTCACTTTTTTGTCTAATACAAAATATAAAAACAGCGTGTTTTCTGCACCACTTAGAAAATTTCCTTGAAGAATCATCAAGTTGCTTGAATTCAAATGTTTTGAAGATTCTTTTTTATACTGTTGTAAACAATAGTCGATTTTCTCCTGAAAATTGTGATTTCTTGATTGGTCTATTTCTTTGAAATGAAAACTGAAGAAATTATCCAGATTTTCATATTCTATAAGAAATTCATTTTTATTCTTTTGTGTTAATGTGATTTGTTCGGCTTTCAATTTTGCTTTTTCAATTCTTTGAGACAGCATTTTTCGAATTTTATCGCCTTTAATCCAATAATAAAGCATCATTGGATAACCAATGATTTCTTTCCAAAAGTACCAGTTACCATATAATTTCTTTTCGTCCATAGCATCTCAATTAAAAACTTCGTTCATATAATTTATTTTGTCTTCTTCGCTTGGACGGTAATATGCGTTAAAAACTTCCAGACTGGTATGTCCTGTATAACTCATTATCACTTTATCGGGAACTCGTTTATTTTTCATAATGGTAATAAAACTTCTACGAGCGGTGTGAGATGAAATTCTTTTGTAAAATTCAGATTTCTTTTCTACTAATTCATCTCCATATTTCATCGTTTTTTTGATTTCATCGGTAAATTCCAATTCTTGAAAAACTTCTTTGATAAATTTATTCATTTTTTGATTGGAAATACTTGGAAGTTCATAATCATATTTTTCTAAAATTGACCGTGAAATGCTATTGAGTGGAATGGCTAAATTTTTTGATTTGCTCTTCATATCAATTACCCGGATAAAATCTCCATCAATATCATCTTTAGTAATACGGCTATAATTACCAAATCGCAAACCTGTAACACACCCCAAAACAAACAAATCTCTTACCCGTTCTAATCTCTTGTTTTTGCTAAAATCGTGATTATAAATTTCATCAACCTGCTGGTAATTTAATGCGATTTCATCAGTACGGAACTTAGGTGGTTTTTGAAAATTAATAAAATCATTATTGTAGGTGTATTTCTTATTTAAAGCCCAGCCTAAAAAAGTTTTTAGCAAGCCAATATTGCGATGAATTGTATTTGCCGAATGTTTTTTCTCTTCGATACAATACTTAAGAAACTTATTAAAAACCTTCTCATCAAACTTTCCTAAAGTAATTTTAACTTTATAATCTCTTTGAAACTCAAGCAGAAGATTTAGATTACATTTATAACGTTTCAAAGTGGAATTAGAAATTGATTTTCCGGTATAATCATTTTCTTTTTCCTTCAAAAACTGCTGATATATTCTTAAAAAGTCATCTTTGATTGTTTTCCTCTTGAATTCTTCATCAAATCGTTGTTTTAAAATATCTGTCGTGAGCTCCTCATTAATGTTTTTAAAACGATTTACAATTTCAGTGAAGAAGCTACTATATCTATCCAACTGTTTTTTTATACTCCTATGATTTTCTGATTTTTTGGTACGTCCATTCAAATCATTTGGTTGCCTATTTTCAAAATCCCATTCTGAAGCTTTTATTTTTTCTCCGGTAGAATAAATAAAATTCTTATCTTCATTGCCGAAATATGATCGAAAATAGATTAGAGTTTCTTTGTCGGATTTTGGCTCTTTTAATTTAAAGGTATAATTCATAGGTGCTAATTTAGGTGCTACTTATTCAATATTTAAACATAAAAACAAGTTGTTTTAGTTTATACAAATATATATAAAATATTGATAAATAGTATGTTTATATAAAATTAGCTATAATGATTTTTATAAGGTTCGAATCCCGTATTCTCCACCATGTAAACCTTAACGTCTTTCTAGTTAAGGTTTTTTTTATTTTCCACAATATA
>CANQRD010000052.1 GCA_947626185.1 uncultured Flavobacterium sp. | reverse complement strand
AAAAGATTTACTGTAATTGGTGTAATGGAAAAACAAGGAGCTATTTCTATTGGTGGAGGTTTAGACGAAGCTGCTTATGTACCGATTAATTCGTTCCGACAAATTTTTGGTGATAATGTAACTTATTTTTTTCCTGCTATTATTATAAAACCTGTAAAAGATGTTGATATGAGTCATTTTACAAGTGATTTAGAGTCTAAGCTTAGAACATTTAGAGGAATAAAAATAGGAGAGGATAACAATTTTTTTGTCAACGTTTTAGGGGGGATGATGGATTTTGTTGATAAAATTATTGGCCAAGTAAATGTAATAGGTTGGATTATTAGTATGTTTTCTTTATTAGTTGGAGGTTTTGGTATTGCTAATATTATGTTTGTATCTGTAAAAGAACGTACTTATTTAATTGGAGTACAAAAAGCAATTGGTGCAAAAAATAATGTTATACTTTTTCAATTTTTGTTTGAAGCAATAATTTTAGCATTAATAGGTGGAGTAGTTGGTATATTTTTTGTTTGGGGCATTGCTGCAATAGCATCAAAACTATTAGATTTTAATTTCATTTTAAGCTTGTGGAATATCTTCTTAGGCTTATCGCTATCAACAGTAATCGGATTGATTTCTGGATATTTACCAGCCAGAACAGCCTCGAAATTAGATCCAGTAGAAGCTATTCGCTCAGGAATGTAATTGGGATAACAATAAAAAAAGGCTTTCATTGAGAAAGCCTTTTTTTATTGTTAGTTTAGAACTAATGTCTAATTGGTTGATTTAGAATTAAGTCTAAATATAAATTTACATTTTTCTTTAAATCTTTTCTGTGAGTAATAAAATCTAAGAAACCATGCTCTAGTAAAAACTCAGAAGTTTGAAAACCTTCAGGTAAATCTTTTCCTGTTGTATCTTTTACAATGCGCGGACCTGCAAATCCAATTAAAGCACCTGGTTCAGCAATATTAATATCACCTAGCATAGCAAATGAAGCCGAAATACCTCCCGTTGTAGGATCTGTACAAAGAGAAATATAAGGAATTTTTGCATCGCTTAATAATGACAATTTTGCCGATGTTTTAGCCATTTGCATTAATGAAAAACCAGCTTCCATCATACGAGCTCCTCCTGATTTTGAGATCATTAAGAATGGGATGTTGTGCTTTAGAGAGTAGTCAATTCCTCTTGCAATTTTTTCTCCTACAACAGATCCCATAGAACCTCCAATAAAAGCAAAATCCATTGCCGCAACAACTAATTTTTTTCCGTATGATTCACCAACAGCAACTCTTACAGCATCGTTTAGTTTTGTTTTTGCAGTTGCTTCTTTTAAGCGCTCAGAATATTTTTTAGTGTCTTCAAATTTTAAAATATCTTTAGAAGATAATGATTTGGCTATTTCTTTATAGTCATTATTATCAAAAAGAATTTCAAAATATTCTTTACTACCAATTCTAACGTGATATCCATCTTCTGGACTTACCCATAGATTTCTCTCTAATTCTTCAGAGTCAATTACTTTTCCAGTTGGCGATTTATACCATAAACCTTTCGGAGTATCTTTTTTGTTTTCAGTTGGTGTTTGAATTCCTTTTTCTGTTCTTTTAAACCAAGCCATAAAAATGTTTGTTTTGTTTGTATTATATATTTAGGAATACAAGGATTTACAGCGTATTTACGTTGTTTAAGTCTTGGAATGCTTCTTCTAAACGAGCATTGAAAGTTACTTCTCCTTGTCTTACCCAAACGCGAGGATCATAATACTTTTTGTTTGGAGCATCTGGTCCCTCTGGGTTTCCTATTTGAGTTCTTAAATAATCTATTTTAGAAGTCATGTAATCTCTAATTCCTTCTGTGTAAGCAAACTGAAGATCTGTGTCTATATTCATTTTGATTACTCCGTAAGAGATTGCTTCTCTAATTTCTTCTAATGAAGAACCTGAACCTCCGTGGAATACAAAATCAACCGGATTATGCCCTAAGTTGAATTTTTTTGCCACGTGGTCTTGAGAGTTTCTCAAAATAATTGGTGTAAGTTTTACGTTTCCTGGTTTATAAACCCCATGAACGTTACCAAAAGCAGCAGCAATTGTAAAACGAGTACTGATTTTACTTAGTTCTTCGTATGCGTAAGCAACTTCTTCTGGCTGTGTATATAATTTAGAAGAATCAACATTTGAGTTGTCAACACCATCTTCTTCACCACCTGTAATACCAAGTTCAATTTCTAGTGTCATCCCCATTTTGTCCATTCTTTCTAAATATTTTTTAGAAATAGCAATATTTTCCTCGATTGACTCTTCTGATAAGTCAATCATATGAGAACTGAATAGCGGTTTTCCATATTTAGCCATATATTCTTCACCTGCATCTAACAATCCATCAATCCAAGGCAAAAGTTTTTTAGCACAGTGATCGGTATGTAAAATAACTGTAACACCATATGCTTCGGCTAGTTCGTGTACATGTTTTGCTCCAGCGATTGCTCCGGCTATTGCTGATTTTTGATTTTCGTTTGAAAGACCTTTTCCAGCAATGAATGAAGCACCTCCGTTTGAAAATTGAATAATAACAGGTGCGTTTAATTTAGCAGCTGTTTCTAATACTCCATTAATTGTACTTGAACTTGTAACATTAACAGCTGGTATTGCAAAACCTTTTTCTTTTGCGTAGTTAAAAATTTCTTGCACTTGATCTCCAAATGCTACCCCTGGTTTAATATTGTGTGCCATAGTTGTGTGTTTCTTTATTGGTGAACAAAAATAGTAATTATTATTTGATTAGAACGGATAATTAATTCCAAGATTTATTACAGATTCTTTAAAATTGAATTCATTGAACCATTTGTTTTTGCTGTAAATAGAAGGATCGAAGGTTTTAAAACCTAGGTCTAAACGAAAAACAAAAAAGCTAAAATCGTATCTGATACCAAATCCCGAGCTTACTGCTAGGTCTTTTAATGAGCTTATTCCGTTGAATGTGTAATTCTTGTCTTTTACGTTGTCAAATATATTCCAAATATTTGAAGCATCAACAAACAAAGCTCCATTCCATGGGCCTGTAATGTTAAATCGATATTCTGCACTAAAAAATAATTTCATATTTGCTTCGTTGAAATCGTTTATTCCACCACTTCTTCCTGGGCCTAAACGGTAAGATTGCCAACCTCTATTGTCGTTCGATCCGCCTGAAAAATAACTTCTAGAAAATGGGATAGAATTGGCATTGCCGTACGGAATAGCTATTCCTCCAAATAAACGCATAGTAAAAACTTGCTGTCTTCCTAAATCCCAATATTTTATAAAATCTATTTCTGATTTTATATATTGAGAAAACTCTACATCAAAAATAGTTTTGTTACCAAGTGCTCCAATATTGTGGTCTG
Source organism: uncultured Flavobacterium sp. (assembly GCA_947626185.1). Taxonomy (GTDB): domain Bacteria; phylum Bacteroidota; class Bacteroidia; order Flavobacteriales; family Flavobacteriaceae; genus Flavobacterium. The sequence continues at coordinate 11,130 of CANQRD010000052.1, read as the reverse complement.
TTTTTGGTACAAGTAAATTCACTAAACCACCTGCACCTTCAACTTTAGCTCTAAATGTGTAAAAATCATTATCCGTTAAGCTTATTCTTGTTGACGAGTTAAATGTTACATTACTAGCAATAATTAAGTTATTTTCAGATAATCTTATTTTTCTTTCTTGAATGCTTCTTATTTCTCTATAGTTTTCTTCACTAATATTTAATGGATTATCAGGAGATAAAGCATCTGAAATAAAATTATTTACCCCTCCATTAAGAATTGAAAGATCACCTTGTTCATTGAAATAAATTTCAGGTGTGTTGTATTCTTTAGCTAAATTATTTAATGTTTGATAAGAAGATTTATAAACACTAAAATAGTTATTTGGATTTGTATTTCTAACGTATTGAATATTAGCGAGGTCTACACTAAATGAATTTATTCTTGACGGATACCATTTATAGTTGATGATTCCCGAAAAATTATCTTTGTCTAATCCAATGTTTCTTTGTCTTGCAAAACCAAAACTCATAGAAGTGGTAGGTAACATCGTTTTTGGTAGTATCTTATTTGATGCTACCGGAAATAAAAATCGAGGAAAAGTAAGTTTTACATCGGCTCCATATTCGGCTACATTAAAAAAAACATTATTTGGATTGCTCATCTGTGTAGATGATCCAATGGTTCCACGCAAATTGAATTCTAAAATTTCTGCTCCTCTAAACACGTTTCTAAATAATACTCCCATACTTCCTCCAATACCAAAGTCTTGTATATTGGAATGGGTAATATCTAATGACGGATTGAAAGTCATTTTTTTTCTCGAAGTAAGATATATATTCGTGATTAATTGGTTTTGATCAGGAGAATTTGGATCGACCAAATATTCTATAATTGGATAATTAAAGATGCGCAAATTACTTATTGAACGAGAAGTTAAAATACGTCTGGAATCACTAAAAACACTTTCAGGTGTAATAAAAATTGCATCAGTTAAAGCTTTTGGCTTGTACTGTAATTTTGTTGAACTATAAATATTAAAGCCATTGTGTTGAATACTGTCCAACACATATGCTTTGTTTTTAGATACATTGTCAGTAAATATATTAACTTTACTAATATTGTAAAGTTTAAAAGGAACTTGTATTAATGAGTCGCCCGATTTAATGGTTTGAGGCTCTACAATCATTGTTACATTTGCCCTGTTTTTTACTGGTAAAATGGTGTCAATTTCATAACGAATATTTAGCTCTTGAAAATAATAAGCACCTTGGTTTCTGAAGTTAGAAGTTATTCGTTGTCTTTCCAAATCAAAATTACTGACTTGAAAAACTGTGTTTTTCTTTAATAAACTTTTCGACTTCGATTTTTCGAATATTTTTTCTAACTCTGGAGAACTAATAGCATAATTGATACTATCTAGTAAATAAGGTTCGCCAGTCTTAATTGAGTAAGTATTTTTTACTTTTTTAGGCCCAAGTGTATCTAAAGTATTAGAAACATTTGCATCAAAATAACCTTGATTAAAGTAATAGTTTTTTAAACGATTTAACGATTTTGTAGTTAATAGAGTATCGTAAAGTGAAGGAGGCTCTCCTGTGGTGATTAAAAAGTTATTTATCCCAGAAACTAAAAAAGATTCACCTAATCGATTAACTTGTTTTTTAGATAAAATATCAATGAATGTATTTTCAGTTTTTGGATGTTTTTCTAGCCAAGCATGGTAAGAGGAATCTGCATTTTGCTTTGCTAGATTAAATAATATCAACCTTAATCTAGTTCCAATAATGGGAAGTTTACTATTTGGACTTTGGTATAACTGATTAAAAATAGCTTCTTTATTTGTAGTTTTTTGATTTATTACAATCGAATTTTCCATCAAAAGTAAACGGTCTTCCGGCACGTTTTTCGTAATTGAACACGAAAAAAAACATGCGGATAATACAATAATAAATACTAATTTTGACAAATACTTTCTCAACTTTCTATAACTAAAACTATAGTCCAAAAATACATTTTTTATGGTTACTAAAAACCAAATAAAACGAATTAAAAATTTACATCAAAAAAAATACAGAAAAGAAGATGGATTGTTTATTGCTGAAGGCATAAAGGTAATCAATGAGCTTTTACAATCTTCTTTTGTGCTGGAGCACGTTTATACAGATGGGAATTATATTTTTAATACTCCTAAAGAAAAGCAAACCATAATAGCTGTTGATGATTTAAAAAAAATGAGCGCTTTAACAACTACACCAAGTTGTTTAGCTGTTTTTCAATGTTTACCCAATAAAGAGATAGATTTTACGGATTGGGTATTAGCGCTAGATGACGTGAGGGATCCGGGGAATTTAGGAACAATTATTCGTTTGTGTGATTGGTTTGGAGTTTCTAATTTATTGTGTTCGAATGAAACAGTAGATTTATATAACCCAAAGGTAATACAAGCTACAATGGGATCTGTATCTCGCGTAAATGTAGTTTACGGTGATTTAAAGGAAATAATAGGAGAGAACACTAATATCCCTATTTATGGTACATTTTTAGAAGGTGAGAATATTTATCAACAAGAAAATATCCAACCAGGTATTATTATAATGGGGAATGAAGCTAATGGAATTTCTGAAGAAGTAGAGAAACTAGTGTCCAATAAAATTACAATTCCGCAATTTGGACCATTACAACAAGCAGAAAGCCTCAATGTTGCAATGGCTACGTCAATTGTTTTAAGTGAAATACGAAGAAGATAGATTAATGAACAGTAATATTGATAAATATACCTCTTGTTTTCATAGAATTAATTCCTCCAGTCCATGGACTATTGGTATTGTTGTCTCTTATTAACTCATCATTTAAACCAAATACTCCTCTAATAGAAGGACTTAATTTAAAATATTCAAAATAAATGTCAATACCAGCCCCTAACTCATAGTTAGTTGTCCATTGCTTCATACGCCAAATACCGTCATAGTTGTCATCGTCAGATTTGCTGTTTGAACTTAAATTTAAATCTGCAGAAAATCCGCCTAATATATATGGACGAATATTTCCTGTACGCAAAGCAGAAAATTTCAATAGCAATGGAAAATGAATATAAGTAGAGCTGATTGATTTTGTGCTAGAATTAGCTATCTCAGCTAATGATGGCAATGACTCAATAGGTTTGTTGTTATAATAATCAACAATCAAAGCACTTGGGTAGCGTAAATCTCTTTTTGAATATACTAAACCTGGTTCAAAACGCAAATCTAAATATTCCATTAATCTCAAATTTCCAACTAATCCAACATTAAACCCCATATTTGGAGTTACTTGAATTTCTGTAAAATCAGTTCCATATTGTTGTGATAAACTTCTTAGTTTTTCATAATAATCTCTATCATAATCAAATGCAAAGTTTAAAGAGTTAAAACCGATATAATAACCGTAATGTACTCTTTGTTTATCCCAATCGGGTTTGTTTATCAATGGGTTTTTTCCAAAAATCCATTGAGCAGACGCATTATAACATGCGAATAGAGATAGTAATAAAATAAAAAGTTTTCTCATAACTACTTAGAAGCAGAATATATGGTTGCAATTCCCATTGTTTGTGGGCGATCTTGTACATTTATAAACCCCACTTTTTTCAAAATATTGTTTAACTCTTGACCAAAAGGAAAATTTTTGGCAGAATCAGACAGATACTTATACGCTTTCTGATCTTTTGAAAACAATTTCCCCATAAAAGGCATAATGTTTTGTGTGTAAAAAAAGTATCCTTGCTTAAATGGAAATTTAGTTGGTACTGAAGTTTCTAAGATAATAAAAATACCATTAGGTTTTAATACTCGTAAAATTTCTGACAATCCTTTTTCTAAGTTTTCAAAGTTTCTAATTCCGAAACCTACGGTAATAGCATCAAAGCTATTATCTTCAAAAGGTAAATTTTCAGAATCGCCCTGAATCATGTCAATTCTATTTTGTAGGTTTAATGCTTTAATTTTTCCTTTTCCAACTTCTAACATTCCAGCAGAAAGGTCTAAACCTGTAATTTTTGTTGCGTTGGTTTTAGATAAAAGAATTGCCATATCGCCAGTTCCAGTAGCAATATCTAAAATTGTGTCAGGATTTTTTTCCGCTACAATTTTTAAAACTTTTTTCCTCCAACCTTGATCAGTTCCTAATGAAATCATTCGATTCAAACTGTCGTAATTTCCAGAGATCGTATCGAACATTTGTTCAACTTGCTGTTTTTTTCCAAGTTGAGAATCTTTATAGGGCGTGATGTTTTTACTCATTTGTTGTTTGTTTTTAGCAAATATAGGTATAAACTATTGTAATTATCGTTTAGTTTATTTGTACTTTTTTATGCGATTTTTTTTGCAAAATATGTTATAGGGCAAAATACATATGATAATATTCTCCACCAGCAAATTCAATTTCTTTTCCTTTTACAAAACCTTTACGGCTATATAATCGCATTGCATCTGGATTATCTATATCTACAAGCAAACCTACTTTGGTATAGTTTTGTTCTTTTGCAAATTCAAGTATTTTATTAATTAAAATACTACCAATTCCCTTGCCTTGTATCATTGGAGAAACGGAAAGAGTATCAATATAAAGCTCATTGCCTTGTGTTTCTGGTTCAGGTATGGTAGTGTTGTTATATTTTTTTTGCATTAAGTCTAATACCGGCTGTCTTAATTCTTCTAGTTTATCTCCATTATAGGCAGTAATTACGCCCACAATATCTTCTTTATCGCTAACTGCAACAAACGCATTTTGATAGCTATACTGATTATTTTCTTTCTTATACAAAGTAGTTAAAAAATCAATAGCTTCTGATATGTCTTCTTTTTGGATAAAATCAAAGATCACATCTTCCATTGCCTGCAACATTAATTCGGGCACAATATCGTTATCTTTTATATTAGCTCGTCTTACTGAAATTTCCATACTTTTAATTTTTTACAAATTTAAGAAACACTTTTAGTTATGAAGGTTTAATTTTATTATTTTCCTCTAATATTTCTTTCCAAACAGAGCTTGCATTTGCAATACCTGCTTTTTCTGGATCAAATGTTGGTTTTATCCCTTGTTTATATTGCTCTAAATAATCTTTTAAGGCTAATAAGGCTGGTTTTTGTAAAATTAAAATAGCGGTTAAATTCATCCAAGCCATTGCTCCAACTCCAATATCACCAACAGCCCATGCTGTGCTTGGTTCGTTTATTGAAGCGATAAAAACGGTTGTTAGAATAACAATTCTCATCCCCCATCGCAATAATAAATTTTTCTTCTTACTTAGATAATCAAAGTTAGATTCAGCTATAAATACATATGACATAATGGTTGTAAAAGCAAAAAAAGTTAGTGCAATAGCGATAAACTGGCTGGCGATTAAAGGAAATTGGGTTGCGATTGCTTTTACAGTATACCCTGAGCCAGGCTCTACTCCTGGAATATTTTTAATGATATATGCGCCAGCATCATCAAAAACATTATATTGATTTGTAAAAAGTATCATTAATGCGGTCGCTGTACAAACAAAAATAGTATCGATGTAAACAGAAAAGGCCTGAACAAAACCTTGGGTTGCAGGATGTGTTGTGGCAGAAGCTGCAGCAGCATGTGGAGCCGTACCCTGACCAGCTTCGTTAGAATAAATACCTCTTTTTACCCCCCATGCAATTGCAGAGCCAAAAATACCACTAAAGGTGGCTTCTAAGTTGAAGGCTGACTTAAATATTAAAGAAAAAATAGCTGGCACTTCTTGAATATTGATACAGATAATTATAAAAGCCATTAAAATATATAGTGAAGCCATAATAGGAACTACCACTTGAGCAACTCTACCAATTTTTTTAGCGCCACCAAAAACAGTTAATGCTAATAATATACAGATTAAAAGACCTGTTATCCAGTGTGGAACTTGAAAAGCATGGTAGATACTTGTGGAAATACTGTTGCTTTGAATACTAGGTAAAAATAATGTGCAACTTATGATAGTTACAAGAGCAAAAGCTAAAGCAAAAGCTTTACTACTCATTCCTTTTTCTATATAAAATGCTGGACCTCCACAATATTGACCATTGACTTCTTTTTTATAAATTTGAGCTAAAGTAGACTCTATAAAGGCAGAAGCGCTACCTAAAAATGCAATTACCCACATCCAAAAAATTGCACCTGGACCACCCGCAGCAATTGCTGTTGCTACTCCAACAATATTACCTACACCAACACGACCAGCAATAGCAAGGCTAAATGCTTGAAATGGACTTACGCCTTTTTCTGACGAGCCTTCAGTAAAAAGTAGTTTTATCATTAATGGAATATAACGTAGTTGAACTAACTTTGTTCTGAAAGTAAATAGAAGACCTACAAATAAACAGAAAGCAATAAATACATCAGACCAAATAAGAGAGTTAACTAGATTGATTATTTTTTCCATAATGATATTAATGATAAATTAAAAATCAAAAATTAAGGAAAATATTTGGTTCTATGAAGTATCAGAGGTGGTTTTTTTATAAGAAAATAATGCTTTGAGATGATTAATTACTTTAGGTAGAATTTGATAAGAATATTTTTAATGGTGAATGATTTGTATGTAATATATTAAGTATAAAAAAAAGCTACCGTTTGGTAGCTTTATATTTTAGTAGCGAATACTAAACAAACCTTCTGGTTTGTTTTCTAGAGCATCAAAACGCTCTTTACAATCTTTAATCATTTGGATAGCAGCAGCCTTGTCTCCAAATCCGTTTGTAGTTACTTTTTTATTTTCTAAGTCTTTGTAAACCTTGAAAAAATGTTCAATTTCTTCTTTAAAATGCTCATTAACATCATTAATGTCATTCAATTTATTCATAATTGGATCAGAAACAGGAACACATAAGATTTTTTCATCATCACCTTTATCATCAGACATATAAAAAACACCAACTGGTTTTACTTCAACTACTAAACCTGGTAAAGAAGGCTCTGTAAACATAACTAAAACATCTAGCGGATCTCCATCTAAAGCTAAAGTTTCTGGAATAAAACCATAATCTGCGGGATATCTCATGTTTGAGTATAATAAACGATCAAATCTTAATCTTTTTAAATCGAAATCATATTCATATTTATTTCTGCTTCCTGCTGGTATTTCAACAAAAGCATCAAAAGTTTCGAAAGTACTCATATTTTCTTGTTTTATTAGACGATGATTAAAATAATGGGTGCAAAAATACTTTAAATACAATTGTTTACCAAGTTTTTGGTCTAATAGTTAGAAAGAAAATCCAAACGATCCTTTTATTGCGAATCTACGTGCATTTGGCATATCTAAATAATTACCTCTCCAACTTAAGTCTAAGCGGAAGATTTTTAGAATATTTCCTACTCCTACATAATATTCATAATATATTTTATCAGGTGCTTTATACACCAAAGAAGACGCATTTAAATCAATGTTTTCTTGAGAGATTTGACCATAAACCCCTCTAATTCCAATAATTTCTCTAAGATTGAGATCTCTCAACCAGCTAATTCTAGAAAATAAACGACCCCCGAAATTGTGTTCTAAATGCAGTGTTGCATATTCATTAGTAACAAATTCATAGTAGTTTAAATTAGCAAAAGTATTAGGAATATGGAACCAAGATTGATTTCCAGGAACAACATTTAGTAACCCTAATGGAACTTGACCAAATGTTTTTCCTGCTTCTACGGTTGTAGTAAGTTCTCCAAATCCACCAAGTAATACTGGTTTTCTAGCGTAAAATTGAATTTTGTCATACGCGAAATCACTTCTTAATACACCTTTTATACCATGACTATAACGCAAATATAATTTTAGAAATCTGTCATCAATGTTTTTACGATCTACACCATAACCAATTGTTCTTTTACCTGGCGTGTAATCGATCGCGAATTCAATTTCGGATTGTCTTGTTTCTTCTGAAATACTGTTTTGAGTTTTGTTTATGTAATAATCTAGATTAAAACGTTCAGAGGATGGACGTAATGTTCTGTAACTGAATGTAGATAAGAATCTTAGGTTTTTTACAGGTTCAATTTCCACTCCAAAAGTTGATAGATTGATATTGGTTAACTTAGAATTATCTCCACTTGAAAATAATGAGCTCGATGCAAAACTTCTTGCTAATACATCATTTGTTTCAGTTAAGCTTACACCAATTTGCTCTATATCTCTTCGGTTTCCTCCGTAGATCATTAGACGAGTTGGTACATTAAGCATTACCTTTCCATTAATGCCGTATTTAAATTTATCATCTTTAAAACCATAAGCTAAATAGCCTTCAATTCTCCATTTATCGTTAGGACCGAAGTAGGTTCTACCACCAGTTCTTAGACGTAAACCTTCAATATCGTTGTAACCAAATGTTGAAAATATTGGTCCATAATCGAATTTGTATTTTGGAATAATAAAGTAATTGCTTGCTATTGTAGAGGTTAGGTCAAAAAGAAAGCGAAATTTAGGAACAGTTTTTAGCGTATCTAACATTTTGTAAATACCGTATTCGTCTTTACTTAAAGCTTCGAATCTGTATGTTTTCCAAAAGTCGTCTGAGCGCGTATAAATTGATTCGTCATATTTGTTTACATCTTCTTTGTAAAACTCCGTTGGATGTTCAATATTGAATTTATGATTTTCGAAAATACTTGTTCGTTTGCCATAAACGCCTTTTGAATTTTCTTTTTTAGATATAGCAAAATCAGACATAAAGTGGTCTCTTTTTAAAAGAAATACAGAATCGTTAATAACGTCAAAATCTTGTTCAATATAGATTTCTTTTATCCAGTTGATGTTAGCGTCTTTACTAGCTTCTAAGTTTATTTTCTTGATGGCGTAAGTAGAGTCATTTACCCAAAAGTCGCCACTAAAAGTTAATTCTCCTTTTCTTCTTGGGTAATAAACAATTTTATAGCACCATTTGTTTTCTATAAATGCACTATCTGCTAATACATAATTGTAAACGTTTATACCTGTTTTTGACAGTGGACTTATAAAGTCTTTGTTGTAAATTTTGATGTAATTATCGTAAATATTATAATCTGCGTAGAGGTCTTTTATGAATTCAATAATGTATTGATTGGTGTCAAAACCAGAGTTTTTATTACCTAATGTTTTTTCAATTTTTCGATTGTTGGTATTGTCTCCATATACTTGTGCAATATTTTCGTTGATAAAAATAGGAAGATATGTTTTTCCGGTAATACGATTAGTGTCAACTTGCTCGAAAATGAACTCCATTCCTTTAAAAATTCTTTTACTACGATAAGCGCTATCAATTGAATTTAAATCGAATTGTATCTTTTCGTATTTGTCATATTCATATTGGGAAAACATGTATAAACCATTTTTTCTTTTTCTTTCCCAAATTTTGCGTAAAATATCTAAGGCAGGGTTGTTCTTCTTAGAAGTCTTTCCTGTATATATTTTTACTTCATCTAATAGATTATCTATTTTTAATTCAACTACAAGATCAAGATTATTGCGTTGATTTAAAGGAATGTATTCTGTTTTGTAACCGACAAAAGTAACAACGAGAGTATCGTGTTTGTCTTCAGATTCTAGGTAGAATTTACCATAATCATTAGCAATAACTCCTTTAGTAGAGTTTTTAAAATATACACTTGCATAAGGCACTTCTACCTTAGTGTTATCTATAATTTTACCACTTACTTTAGTTTGAGCTAATACTAAATTGGCTGTTAATAAAAATAAAACTAAAAGGTAAAATACGCGTTCTTTCATAAAAAATAATTGTGTATAAAAAACTCCATCTTAAAAAGAGATTAAGATGGAGTGTATAAATATACAATATATTTGTTTGAAATAAATTATCTATACAGTACTTTTTTAACAGCCTTAATAACATCATTAGAATTAGGTAACCATTCTTCTAATAAATGTGGTGAATAAGGTGCAGGAGTATCTGCAGTTGTTAATCTTTGTATAGGCGCATCTAAATGATCAAATGCTTGCTCTTGTACCAAATAAGTAATTTCTGAAGAAATGCTTCCAAAAGGCCAAGCTTCTTCTAAGATAACTAAACGATTAGTTTTCTTTACTGAGTTTAAAATAGCTGCTTGATCTAAAGGACGAACCGTTCTTAAATCGATTATTTCACAAGAAATACCTTCTTTTTCTAATTCATCAGCTGCTTTGTAAGCTTCTTTAATAATTTTACCAAAAGAAACAATTGTAACGTCTTTTCCTTCTCTTTTAATATCGGCAACACCAATAGGAAGTACATATTCACCTTCTGGTACTTCACCTTTGTCTCCATACATTTGCTCAGACTCCATAAAAATAACAGGGTCATTATCACGAATAGCTGCTTTCAGTAAGCCTTTTGCATCATATGGATTTGAAGGTACAATTACTTTTAATCCTGGTACATTCGCATACCAATTCTCAAAAGCTTGAGAGTGAGTTGCTCCTAATTGACCCGCAGATGCAGTAGGACCGCGAAATACAATTGGAATATTAAATTGACCACCTGACATTTGACGCATTTTTGCTGCGTTATTTATAATTTGGTCGATTCCTACTAAAGAGAAGTTGAACGTCATAAATTCAACAATTGGACGATTTCCGTTCATCGCTGAACCAACTCCAATTCCTGCAAAACCTAACTCTGCAATTGGTGCGTCGATTACACGCTTTGGACCAAATTCGTCTAACATCCCTTTTGAAGCTTTATAAGCACCATTATATTCTGCTACTTCTTCGCCAATTAAGTAGATAGATTCGTCACGACGCATCTCTTCACTCATAGCTTCACATATAGCTTCTCTAAATTGAATCGTTCTCATAAGTTATTATTTTCCGTAAATTATTCAATGAAAGCAAAAGTATAAAAAAATATGATTATAGGGAGTATGTTCTGATGTGTTTTGTTTTTTTTAACTGAAATATCGATTGAAAATATTCTTTTCGTACTAAAATTAATTTTTAACCTCAGGAATTAGGATTTGAACATGGAAAAAGCCTCTTTATTAAACAAAGAATCTAAAAATGTAAAATATTGAGTAAAGCATTACTGAAAAATATAAAATAAGATTTCATATATATATACCCGTTGTGCATTATGAGTAAGTGACAAAAAAAGTTGCCCATGCTTATAATAAGCAGTAAATTTAAGATCCTAC
>CANQRD010000051.1 GCA_947626185.1 uncultured Flavobacterium sp. | reverse complement strand
TTATGAATTGTGTTGTTTGAAAAGATACTATATTAATTAATAATCAGTAGATTTATATTGAGTATTATAAAAGGCAAAGTACAGAATGCTTCACAACTATTGTATTACTACATGATTCTTTAGGCTGTTTTGAATTATGGTGTGATTGGCCTTTACTTATATCAGATCAATTAAATTGTAATGTATTTGTGTATGATAGGGTAGGTTATGGAAAATCTTCTTTATTTTTAAATAGCTTTCGAACAAATGATTATTTGAAAGAAGAAGCTATTTTTCTAGAAAAACTAAGACTTTATTTAGGATGAGGTAATTTAGCACTATTTGGACATAGTGATGGAGGGTCGATTGCTTTATGGTACGGTATTTTGTATCCTAATTCGACTAAAGCTATAGTTTGTGAGGCTGGAAATATTTTTGTAGAAGATATTACATTAGAAGGTATAGCTTCAGCTCAAAAGATGTGCAAAGAAACTGATTTAAAAGAAAGATTAGTCAAACATGATGGAGAACGCGTAGAAATGCTTGTTCAAGCTTGGTTTGGTATTTGGACATTAAAAAACTTTAGAGATTGGAGTATGAAAGAAGAATTACATAAAATTGTATCGCCACTACTTTTTTACAAGGTAGAAATGATGAATATGGATCTTTAGCTCAGTTAAATGATACAATCGAAAACGTTAGTTGTATTGCTGAGAAATTTGTATTTGCAGGAGTAGGACACACTCCGCACAAAGAAGTTAAAGAAGAAGTATTAGAATTGATTGTTGCTTTCTTTAAACGTTTTGTTCTTTGATAAATTTAGATGCTAATTAGTATTTTAATCTATTGTTTTCTTTTAGAAATACTAGATTATCTGTGTATATTTGAAGAAAAATATACATGAAAAATTTATTTAAAATAGAGAATTGTGAGGATATTATAATAAGAATTAATAACCTAAAAGAAGATTCACAGCCATTATGGGGTAAAATGAATGTTGCTCAAATGTTGGCACATTGCAATGTTACATATGATATGGTTTATGAAAATATGTATCCCAAACCTGGATTTTTAGTGCGATTGTTGTTAAAATCATTTGTTAAGTCAAAAGTTGTAAGTGAGCAACCGTATGAAAAAAACGGACCAACAGCACCTGCTTTTAAAGTTGATGTAAAACAGGATTTTGATAAAGAAAGAAGAAAGCTTATAGAATATATTATTAAAACGCAAGATTTAGGACCAAATGAATTTGAAGGTAAAGAATCTTTATCGTTTGGTAAATTAACTGCAAATGAATGGAATAATATGTTTTCGAAACATTTAGATCATCATTTAAATCAGTTTGGAGTATAAATAAAAAAATCCCAAGACAATTGTTTGTTTTGGGATTTTTTTTATAAGTCAATTAATTGTTGAATTTTATCTCTAAATAATTGTTCAATTCGAGGGTCTTTAGCATTGCGATACGATTTCATCAAACTATCTAAATATTGCTCCAAATTAGTTACAACACTTGCTTGGCTAATTTTAAACGGCGTTTGTAAGTTCTTTAGTTTAATAGTTTCTATTGATTGTGCGATATATTGCTCTTTATCCATTTTAAATCGTTTTATGCGATACAAATATAATAAACACTTATTGTAAAGTAGAGTTTTATAAAGGCATTAACTATTGGCTAATGCTTTTGTAGCTATTTAGGAAGTTCTATTGTATATGTTTTTCCTTTAGTTTTTAATGAATTATTTATTAACCAAGGATTGTAAAGCTTTAGTAATTTATAATTAGAACCATGATCTTTTGCAAATAAGGGTAAATCTTCAATGTCTTCTGTTACTAAAATACTTCTCATTTCTACAGGTGGGTATTTTTCGTTTTTTGGAATATCAAATCCATATTTTGCTGGATTTGCCATAATTTCTTTTAAAGCAAGTATTCTAAATACATAGCGAGATGTTTCTTGATTTAAAAACAAATCATAATAATTATTCACATACTGTGTATTCATTGCCTTTTGCATACCATTTATACCTCTATTATAAGCAGCAGCAACCATTGTCCAGTTACCAAATTTATCCTTTGCATTTTTAAAATACTTACAAGCAGCTTCTGTGGCTTTTTCTAAATGATATCGTTCGTCAACATAATCATCTACAGTAAGATTAAAATCATTGGCTGTACCTTTCATAAATTGCCAAAACCCTGATGCACCAGCCGATGAAACAGCATTTGATAAAGAACTTTCAATAACACATAAGTATTTAAAATCGTCAGGTATATTATTTTTTTTCAAGATAGGTTCAATAATTGGAAAATATCTTTCGGCTCTTTTTATAATCAGTAGTGTTGACGAATGTAAATTAGCATTGATAATTAACTCTCGATCAAATCTTTCTTTTACATCAATAATTTCTAGTGGAGCTCTTTCTCCAGCAAAGTTTGCAGAAGGAGGTAAGGTAATGTTATATTCGTTCGGAACTATATTTGTTAATGTTTCTGATAGTGCTGAAGCAAAAATAAAACTTGTTGCAACTCCAATTGTAGCTGCTGTATATAGTATTTGTTTAACGCGTTTTTTCATGTTTTAGTCTAAAATAATAGATTGTAAATTATTGTTGAACCATTTGTGTTTGATAATAATCATAGCATGAGTACCATCTTTTATCACAACGCAATTTTTTATTTTCTTTATAGGAAAAATTTGATCTTTACTGCCGTGAATTTGAATTACATCTGGTAAGTTATATGTTTGTGTCCAATTTAAAATAGCTTCAATACACCATTTAATATATTTTGGATCTCGAACAGATAAATATTTTTCATATAAATCAATTCTGTTTTTTTTCTTTTTTTGAATTAACACAAAAAATATACGGGTAAATATTGGAATTATTATAGTTGGTATTAGCTTATAAGCTTTTATTTTTTTTGCCCATTTAAAAAAGCTTGGATATTCATGTATAGAACGTACACTCGAAATAATAATTGTTTTTTTTACATTTATTTTCTTACTTATTTCTTGAGCAATTATTCCACCAAATGAAACACCTAATAATACCGGACTTTCATGTTTAATTAGCGGTATATATCTGTTTACATATTGATCTAATGTTTCTTGTTTATTTGTTGGTAACCATTCTAAAAAAATGGGATTAAATAAGGTGTCATCTAAATTTAAGTGCTCAAAAATTAGAGACGAAGCGGCCATTCCAGGAAAGAAATAAATAGTTATTTTGCTCATTTTAAATAAATTAACATAGTTCTTTGGTCTGATATGGAAAAAAATGACGAACTTTGATAAATATAGCGATAAAAGAATAGTTATCTACTCTTTGTATACTGTAAAGTTTTCTTAAATGTATATAAGTAGAGGATGGGTATTTATTATCACTTATGCCTAATTTTTAAATTACCAGAAAAGTATAGCTAATCAATTACTAGAAAATATAAAATTTTATTGCAATGAATATTAAAGACAATGAATTGCTACGTCAATTTGAGCTTGAAACAGACGAAGGCTTACTTTGCGTAGAGTATTCGCTTCAGGAAAGAAAAATTTTTCTTACCAAACTAAAAGGATTTGAGGATAATGTAAAATCTGAATCTATAGAATTTTTAAAAGGAGTTCTAGATATAGTAAAAGACAAAAAATTGAGAGTTGTGCCAACTCATCCAAAAATTGTATCTTTTTTTAGAAGCAATCCTTCTTACAAAGAAATGTTACCTCCAGGAATAAGATTATAATTGGATAGGTTATATAAAAATAAATAACACAACAAACCTTTAATAAGGTTACAAAAAATTAAACCTGTATAGTTTAGTCTATACAGGTTTTTATTTATAGGTTTGTTGTTTATTATAAAAAATTTATGCGAACGATTCCGTCAGCATCTATTTTGGTCAATTGTACTTTGTGTAATGTATTAACCAATTCAGGATTCCAAGGAGTTTTTATTTTTACGTAGTTTTCTGTAAAACCATGTATGTAACCTTCTTTATTTTCACCTTCAAATAAGACAACTTTATTTTTTCCGATTTGCGATTCGTAAAAAGCTCTTCGTTTTTTTACTGATAAACCTCTAAGCATTTTACTACGTTTGTTTCTAACTTCCATTGGAATTACCCCATCCATTTCTACAGCTTCTGTATTATCTCTTTCAGAATAAGTAAAGACATGAAGATATGAAATATCTAGATCGTTTAAGAAGTTGTATGTTTCTAAGAAATGCTCATCGGTTTCGCCCGGAAATCCAACAATAACATCCACACCAATACAACAATCTGGCATAACTTCTTTAATTTTAGTTACACGCTCAAGATATAGTTCTCTTAAGTAACGGCGTTTCATTAATTTTAAAATATCATTGCTTCCAGATTGTAACGGAATGTGAAAATGCGGAACAAAAGTTCTACTTTTTGATACAAAATCAATAGTTTCGTTTTTTAGTAAATTTGGCTCAATAGAAGATATGCGTAATCGCTCAATTCCTTCTACCTTATCTAGTTCTTGTACAAGTTCTAGAAAGGTATGTTCGTGCCGTTTATTTCCAAATTCACCTTTTCCATAATCTCCAATATTTACTCCTGTTAAAACAATTTCTTTGATGTCTTGTGCAGCAATTTCTGTAGCGTTTTTCAATACATTTTCCATTGTATCGCTTCTAGAGATTCCACGTGCTAAAGGAATTGTACAATAGGTACATTTATAATCGCACCCGTCTTGTACTTTTAAAAACGCTCTGGTTCTATCGCCAATAGAATATGATCCAACATAGAAGTCCGCTTCCGAAATTTCACAAGAATGTACTTGTCCCATGTCATTTTTAGACAAGTCATTGATGTAGTCCGTTATCTTGAATTTTTCTGTTGCCCCCAACACTAAATCTACCCCGTCAACAGCCGCAAGCTCTTCAGGTTTTAATTGTGCATAACAACCCACAGCAGCAATAAATGCCTTATTATTTTTCTTTTGTGCCTTTTTTACAATTTGTTTAAACTGTTTATCTGCATTTTCGGTAACAGAGCAAGTATTTATAACGTAAATATCTGCTACCTCTTCAAACTCAACGCGATCGAACCCTTCTTCAACAAAATTTCTAGAAATTGTAGAAGTTTCAGAAAAGTTTAATTTACAACCTAGCGTATAAAAAGCTACTTTTTTTCTGTTTTCCATAATGATTCCCTACTATAGTAGTAACTTTGAAGTATATTTACTTTTTGTAACTTACAAAGTTTGCAAATTTACGTACAAAATTCGGTTTGATGAAATCAATAATTAATTATATATCAATTATTTGTGTATTGATTGCCTTTTCTGCATGTGCAGAAAAAAACAATAAAGAAGAAAATTTACAGGTATTTAGATACAATGAAAACGCAAATATTCAAACCTTAGATCCTGCATTTGCGAGAAATATGGCTATTATTTGGCCCTGCAATCAATTGTTTAACGGTTTGGTTCAGCTGGATGATAGTTTACATATACAACCTGATATTGCTAAATATTGGACCATTTCTGAAGATGGATTAACATACGATTTTGTGTTGCGAAATGATGTTTATTTTCACAACCATCCAAATTTTGGAAAGCAAGAAACTAGAAATGTTGTTGGCAAAGATTTTGAATATAGTTTAAACCGATTGATAGATCCGAAAGTAGCTTCGCCTGGAGCTTGGATTTTGCAAAAAGTAGAAAGTTTTAATGCTATGAATGATTCTGTTTTTCAAATTCGTTTAAAAGAACCTTTTCCTGCATTTTTAGGGTTGCTTTCTATGCGTTATGCTTCTGTGGTTCCGAAAGAAGTAATAGAAGATACAACGCACGATTTTAGAACCAATCCGATTGGAACAGGGCCTTTTTATTTTAAATTTTGGGAAGAGAATGTGAAATTGGTTTTGCGAAAAAATGACAACTATTTCGAAAAAGATAAAAACGGAATACAATTACCTTATTTAGATGCTGTAGCAATTACATTTTTACCCGACAAACAAAGTGCTTTTTTACAATTTATTCAAGGAAATTTAGATTTCTTATCAGGATTGGATCCTTCTTATTCATATGATATCTTGGAAGTTGATGGTGTTTTAAGAAATAAATACAAAGCCATTATTAATATGGAAACTGGTCCGTATTTGAATACTGAGTATTTAGGATTTAATATGGATGCTAAAAATGCAATTGCAGATAAGCGTATTCGTCAAGCACTAAATATAAGTTTTGATAGAGAAAAAATGATTTTGCATTTGCGTAATGGATTAGGAACGTTTGATGTTGGAAGTATTGTGCCAAAAGGATTACAAGGCACAATAGATCAATCTGTAAATGAATTGTATAATGTAGAAAAAGCAAAAGCATTAGTTGAAGAATATAAAAAAGAAAAGAATACAAATGAGGTTGTAATAGAATTATCTACCAACTCAGGATATTTGAATATTGCAGAGTTTCTACAGCGCGAGTGGCAAAAGATAGGAATAAAAGTAAGTATTGATGTAATGCCACCAGCTACGTTAAGACAAGGGATGTCTTCTGGTAAAATAGATTTTTTTAGAGGAAGTTGGATTGCCGATTATCCTGATGCTGAAAACTATCTTTCATTATTTTACAGTAAAAATAAAGCTCCAAACGGACCAAATTATACATTTTTTGATAATAAAAAGTATGATTTACTTTACGAAAAAGCGATTACAGTTGTAAACGAGCGGGAACGAATTTCTTTGTATAAAGATATGCAACAAATATTGATAGAAGAAGTTCCTGTAATTATTCTTTATTATGATACTGCTATTCGTTTTTCTCAAAAAAATATAGACAACTTAGGTATTAATCCGATGAATAATCTCTTCCTGAAAAAAGTATCGAAAAAACAGAATTATTAAAAAATGATAAAATAGTTGCATTTTATTGCTTTAAATAATGAATAATTGCTTTATTTTTATTAATATTATCGGTTAAAATAAACACCTTACCAACGTTACCATTTATGAATGAATTAATTGTTCTTATAATAGACGACGAAATTAAAGTAGCCGAAGCATTACGTTATTTATTAACAAATCATTTAAAAATAACTGAAAAAATAGTGGTTTATTTTGCTAATTCTGTTTCGGGTGGAGTAAAAATGATAGAGCAGTACAAGCCAGATTTAGTGTTTTTAGATATTCATATGCCTGGCGAAAATGGATTAACATTGTTTAGTCATTTTGATGAAAATGTAAGTTTTGAAGTGGTTATTACTACAGCTTATGATGAATATGCATTAGAAGTTCTCAATAAATACAATTGCTTACATTATTTGCTTAAACCAATTAATATAGCAGAATTGCAATTAACGTACGAAAAGTATAAGAATAAACAAGGAGAACAACCTTTTCTTAAAATCATCAAAAACAATCAAAAAAGAGAATTGATAAATATAAACGATATTTATTTTTGTAAGGCAAACGATAATTATTGCGATATTTATTTCAAGAACAAAAAAATATTAGTTTCTAGAACATTAGGATTTGTAGAAAGTAGATTAAAACATCAACAATTTCATAGAGTAAACAGGTCATTTATAGTAAATATTAATCATGTAAAATATATTAATGTAACTACAAATAGTTTATCTTTTAAAGATGATGTAGTGATAAATAATGAGTTAGTTGATTTTGAAATTATTGTTTCAGCTACAAAAATGAAAGAATTGAGAGCTTTTAATTTATGAAAAATTGGATGATAGTATTAGTGGTTTTTTTAACAACCACTTTTTTTTATTCTCAATCTATCATTACCAAGAAATTTACCACTGATGATGGATTGATGGCAAACGATGTTAGAACTTTGTTTTTAGATTCTAATGGATTGCTATGGATAGGATCTAGAGCTGGATTAGCAACCATGCAGCATGGGAAGATTTTACCCAATCAGGATGCTTTAGAATATCGCTTTACAAATATTGCAACAATAAAAGAAGATAACTACAATAGAATTTGGATTGGAAGTTATGGACAGGGAATATTGATAAGAGATAAAGCAGGTGTAAAAACACTTACAAAGGACAATGGCTTAATTTCAAACCGAGTGCGTATTCTTTTTAGTTATAAAGATTTTGTTTATGTAGGTACTGATGACGGAATTTCTATCATTAATAGTAAAACTCTTCAGATTAAAAATATTAAACCAGCTTATTTAAAAAATGAGTTATTTACAATAGTTGCTTTTTTTGTAGATAATAATGAGGTTTATGCATCTTCGTTAAATCATGGGATTTATAAAATTAAGAATGACTCTGTTTCATTGGAAAATGATGTGAAACGAATTATCTCTACACACTATGATATAGAAAAAAAACAATTATTAGTTGGACTAATTAATAAATTTATAGTAGTAGATAAAGTTACTTCTAAAATAAATCATTTTGAAATACCAGGTATACGCGATTATGTAAGGGTAAAAGATAAAATATATTTTGTTAAGACAGATTTACTTGGAGGTAATGGTGCTGTTTATTGTTGGGATGGAAAGGAAGTAGAAAATGTAACACAGAAGTTAGGTATAAGCGATAACGAATTATATACAATTACATATGATAAACAAAACAATTTTCTGTATTTAGGTACAAAGTTAGAAGGGGTTATCAAATAGATCTTTCATCTCCAATTACTTTTTTGCCAGAGTTTGGTTTAACAGAAGTGCTACATAGTGTTGGAAACAAATTGTATGTTTTTTCTCAAAATGGACTAAATATTGTAGAAAATAAAGAAATCATTAAAAATATAAGTAAAGAGAGTTTTAAAAAATTTCAAATTAAAAACAATAAAGCATTTATAAATACAGTTAAGCGAGAAAATAACTTTTATGAAATTGATCATAGTCTTACAGCTGATAAATTAAATTTTTATAAGGCTGTTACTCATCAAAATAGTATCTGGATTAGCACAAATTTCGGATTATTTAAAATGAGTTTGTCAGGAGATTTTCAGCAATATATAGGAGTAAATACTATGCAGTTTGATTTTTATAATAATAAACTAATAGAAACCGATCCGTATGGTGGAGTACGAATTTATAATAATCCTTTAAAATTTAAGTATACTTATTTTGATAGAGATGACAGTGTAAATGTACCACGAGATATAGTTGATATGATCACAATAAATAATCGATTGTATTTACTGGGAATTTTGGATGGATTGTATGTGTATGAAAATAATCAGTTTAGGTCTTTGTTTTCTGATAACAAGTTTTTTGAAAATAGAATTAGAGTAGGTACAAAAGGCAAAGGCAATACTATGTATATTGCCAATGATTTTAATCAAGTATACCATATTGATTTAACTAATTCAGATCCAAAAATTCTTCAAAAAATAGACGAAAAATATATTAGAGGATATGGAATTACATTTATAGAATACATAAATAATCAACTTTTTATTGGAACAAATCAAGGTGTGAATGTTTTAGATGGAACAAAAAGATTTTTCTTTAATAAAGAGCAAGGCTTAAAAAACACCAATATATCTAGTGTAGCTATAATTGACGACGATTTGTATATGGCTACAGATACTGGTATTTATGTATTAAACACCCGATATTTTTATTCCAAAAAAACAGATTATAAGATTTTATTGACTTCTATAATGGTAAACGGAAAAAAAATTAAGAGTTATCGAAACGATTTTTTTCCTTTAACATCTATTGAATTACCTTATAATGAAAATTCAATTTCGATTGACTTTTTGCTTCTTGGGGCTAAATTTCCTAAAAAAGTAGATTATCAATATCGAATAAAACCTACCGAAGAATGGAAAAATATTGAAAAAGTAAATATATTTTTAAGCTATCTGAATTATGGCGAATATCCTATTGAAATTAAAATATATGATTATGATAGTGGTTACGAACAAATTCTTCCTTTGTTACAAGTAAAAATCAATCCTCCTTTTTATATAACATGGTGGTTTATTTCTCTTTTTTTAGTAATTGTAATAGGTGCTGTATATGTATTTTACCAAAATAGATTAAAAAAACTTAGACAAAAACAAGAAATAAAAAATAAACAATACGAGTATGAAAAGAAAGTAATGGAACTTAAGTTACAATCTGTTCGAAGTCAGTTAAATACCCACTTTGTTTTTAATGTACTTAGTTCGTTTCAATATTTTATAATTGCACAAAAAGTAGATGAAGCATTATATTACTTAGATCGATTTGCAAGTTTAATACGAAGCACTTTAAATTTATCAATGGTAGATCGAGTAAGTTTAACCGACGAAATAAATTACATTAGAAGTTATTTCGAATTAGAAAATATGCGTTTAGACGGCAGGGTGCAATTAGAAATTAATGTTGAAAACAACGTTTTAGAAGAAAAAATAACTATTCCACCTTTGTTGTTGCAACCATTTATCGAAAATTGTTTAATTCATGCTTTTCCTTCTAGTATTAAAGAACCAACTATTTGGATCAACATTTATTTTGAGCAAAATGATTTAATTATGGAGGTAGAAGATAACGGAGTAGGCAATAGAAATAACTCAAAAGAAAAACATGAATCAAAAGGATTGAAAATTGTAAAAGAGCGAATGAAAATGATTCAAGATTATTTGGAAGAACATATTTCTATAAATATCACAGAAAAGGGAACAAAAGTTCGCTTAAGACTAAAAGATATCATCAAATCCGCAGACAAATAATAGTTTTTTTTAGTGTTGAATAAAGGCTATTTTTGTAGTAAAATATTATAGAAGTGAATTACTTATCAGTAGAAAATATATCAAAATCATTCGGTGCGCATACATTATTTGAGAATGTATCGTTTGGAATTAATAAAGATCAAAAAATTGCCTTTGTAGCAAAAAATGGTTCAGGAAAAACAACAATTTTAAAAATACTCACAGGTGCAGATCAACCAGATAGTGGGCAAGTTGTAATGAGAAAAGGAATTCGATTAGAATTTCTTTCTCAAGAACCAAATTTGCAAGATGAATTGACAATTGAAGAAAGTATTTTTGCTTCTGATAATGAAGTTTTAAAAGTTATTGAAAATTATGAAAAAGCATTAGAGAATCCAGATGATCAAGAAGCTTATCAAAAAGCTTTTGAACAAATGGATATTTACAATGCTTGGGATTTCGAAACGCAATACAAACAAATTCTTTTCAAATTAAAACTTGAAGATTTAAAACTAAAGGTAAAAAACTTATCTGGAGGTCAAAAAAAGCGTTTGGCATTAGCTATAATCCTAATCAATCGCCCAGATTTATTAATTCTTGATGAGCCAACTAACCATTTAGATCTTGAAATGATCGAATGGTTAGAAAATTATTTTGCTAAAGAAAACATTACTTTGTTTATGGTTACACACGATCGCTTTTTTTTAGAGCGCGTATGTAACGAAATTATCGAATTAGATAATGGAATTATTTATCAATATAAAGGAAACTATTCTTATTATTTAGAAAAGAAGGAAGAGCGCATTGCAGCAGAAAACGCAAGTATAGACAAAGCGCAAAACTTATTTTTAAAAGAGCTTTCTTGGATGCGCCGTCAGCCAAAAGCAAGAACTACAAAATCAAAATCGCGTCAAGACGATTTTTATGTAATAAAAGAAAAAGCGCATAGCCGAAGAGTAGAGCATCAAGTTGAGTTAGAAATCAACATGGAGCGCATGGGAAGCAAAGTAATCGAACTACATAAATTGAATAAAGTTTATGGTGGAAAAGTAATTCTGAAAGATTACAGCTACATGTTTAATAGAGGTGAGCGAATAGGAATTATAGGTAAAAATGGTTCAGGAAAATCTACATATCTAAATATTCTTACCCAAACAATTAATCCAGATTCAGGAAAAGTTGTAGTAGGAGATACAATTAAAATTGGTTATTATACTCAAGGAGGAATTCATGTAAAACCAGATCAAAAAGTAATAGATGTAATTAAAGAATTTGGAGAGCAAATTCCATTGGCAAAAGGTAGATCTATTTCTGCAGCACAATTATTAGAACGTTTTTTATTCGATAGAAAAAAACAACATGATTATGTAGAGAAATTGAGCGGAGGAGAATTAAAAAGACTGTATTTGTGTACAGTATTAATTCAGAATCCAAACTTTCTTATTCTCGATGAACCTACAAATGATCTAGATATTGTTACACTAAACGTTCTAGAAAGTTTCTTGTTAGATTATCCAGGTTGTTTAGTAGTGGTTTCTCACGACAGGTATTTTATGGATAAAATTGTTGATCATCTTTTTGTTTTCCGTGGAGATGGTGTAATTGAAGATTTTCCAGGAAATTATTCTGATTTTAGAGCTTATGAAGATAGTATTGAGCCAGTAAAAGACGAAACCCCAAAAGAAAAAGTAAATTGGAAAGAAGGTCAGGTAAAAAATGGTCTTACATTTCAAGAACAAAAAGAGTTGCAAAAAATAGAAAGAGAAATGGCAAAATTGGAAGAACAAAAGCAAGTTATAGAAAAACTTTTTTCTGATGGAAAAGTTGCTGATGATCAAATTGAAAAAAAAGCAAATGAGTTGCAAAAAATTCTTCGAGATTTAGAAGAAAAAGAAGAAAAATGGTTTGAACTTTCTTTCAAAATGGAAGAATAAAAAAGCATATAGGATTAAAAAAAAGGAGTGAAAAATTGACGTTTTCGCTCCTTTTTTTATAATTCGTAATTTCAAAAACAACCAAAAAAGCTATATAATTTATGAGTTTTTTATGTTTTGTGCAATAAATAATATGTTAAATTTTTATTCTGTATCCCTTTGTTTATTAGTGTTTTGTCGATTTTTTAAAAATGTTAAAGGCTTTTTTAACCTTTTAAAGTTAGACAAGTATAAAAATGGAGGTAAATTTGCCTACAGAAATTTCAAGTTGTGACAGGGCTTGAGAAATTAAATTTAATGAAAAAAAAATGTTCTTTTTTTATTGGCTTTTTGCTGCTGATGGGAGGAGTTTTTTCAGGATTTAAAAAGTATGAGATTATACTTTTAGATCAATATAAAATTCGTCCAGATATAGAGCTTGTTTATGAGTATCCAACATTAGATTTCGATGCTCAGAATGAAAAGATATCAGCAGAAATTCCATTTACAGGAAAGACCTATATCGGGTTTAAACAAGCTTTAGCCGCTAAGGAATCTAACGGATTATATAAAATCGTTAATTCATATGGCTATATCGGAAAATACCAATTTGGTAAATTGGCTCTTCGTTCAATCGGAATTTATGATTCAGAAGAGTTCTTAAACGATCCACTCTTGCAAGAAAAAGCATTTGATGCTTTAATTGCCAAAAACAAATGGATTCTTAGAGATGAGATTAAAGCATTTGTTGGAAAAAGAATTAATGGAGTTCGAATTACAGAGTCAGGTATACTTGCTGCTGCACATTTAGGCGGAGCAGGTTCTGTAAGAAAGTTTTTAAAGAGTAATGGTATTAATGGTTTCAAAGATGGTTTTGGAACATCGATCGTCAGCTACATGAAGAAGTTTAGCGGATTTGATGTTTCTGATATAGAACCAGAGAAAAATGCATTAGCTTATTTGTAAAAACATAAAAAGGTTGATAATTAATTATCAACCTTTTTATATTTGGTAGGTTATTATTTTCTCTTTACTTTTGTCTAACAAAGCGAAATAATGAATTTTAAACATACAAATAATTGGTGGTGGAACAATTTACGTCAAAATGTCGTGAACAGTTCTCCTATTGGTATGTATTAAATAAAAATGTAACACAGTATATTGATATATAAAGGGCTTGTCATCACGACAAGCCCTTTTTTTGTTTCAAAAATTAAAACAAACAAAATTGAATAAAATGAAGTATCAAGTTAACAAAGACGGATTTTTTGGTGAATTTGGAGGAGCTTTTGTGCCTTCTGAACTAGAACCAGTTTTAAAAGAAATGCAAGAAAAGTATTTAGAGATCATGGAAGATCCATCATTTCGAGAGGAATGTGAGCAACTACTAAAGGATTATGTTGGCCGACCTACTCCGTTATATTTTTCAAAACGATTGTCAGAGCTTTATAATACTAAGGTATATTTAAAACGGGAAGATCTTTGCCATACCGGAGCGCATAAAATAAACAATACCATTGGACAAGTATTATTAGCAAAGCACTTTGGGAAAAAAAAGATTATTGCCGAAACAGGGGCAGGGCAACACGGTGTTGCAACAGCAACAGTTTGCGCTTTGACAGGAATGGAGTGTATAGTGTTTATGGGAGCTACAGATATTGAGCGTCAAGCACCAAATGTAGCTCGAATGAAAATGTTAGGTGCACAAGTTATTGCCGCAAAATCAGGTACACAAACGTTGAAAGAGGCTGTAGATGAAGCATTGATGTATTGGATAGAAAATCCGACGGATACTTACTATTTAATAGGTTCTGCCGTTGGGCCTCATCCTTATCCAGATATGGTAGGTAAATTCCAATCAGTTATTTCAAAAGAAATTAAACAACAATTGTTGGAAAAGGAGAATACAGATAAACCTAATTATGTAATTGCTTGTGTTGGAGGAGGAAGTAATGCAGCAGGTGCTTTTTATTCCTTTTTAGAAGATGAATCAGTGCAA